>JAYRXP010000612.1:0-8095 GCA_041917395.1 Paludibacter sp. | reverse complement strand
TTCGACCGTAACCACGGCTTTGCAATCGCATGGAATAGAGGTTATTGCGCTGAAAGGAGTTTATTTGTCGGAGCATTTGTATGGCGAAATTGGTTTGCGCCAGTTTAGCGATATCGATTTGCTTATTCGTCCCGATCGTACGCTGGAGGCCGTAGAAATTCTGGAATCGTTGGGTTACAGGTACAAGGAATCTGTTCCGGTAAGCAATTTTATCCGGCAAAAATCTGATTTTGTGCACTTACCGCCCATGATTCTCAATGGAGTTTCGGTGGAACTGCACATAAAGCTGAACAGAGGTAGCGAAAAGTTCAACATTAATATTGATCGCGTTTTTGCTACAAAAATTCCTGTGCGGATAAATGGGAATGACGTTTTTGCTCTCGACGAAATGCATCAACTCATTCATGTTGCACTTCATGCTCACAAGCATTTCGAAGAAGGAAATGTCAATTTTACGTCGTTTATCGATTTGGCGAATATGCTGAATGCGTTGCCCGGTGGTTTTTACTGGAAATCTTTTGCCAAATTGTGCGATGTTTATAATTCGTCCGAAATTGTATTCAGGTATCTTTTGCTGGTCAACGATTACTTCTGTCTGAATGCTGTTCCTGAGGAATTTTTGCAGAAATACAAAGGTGCGCTGAGTAGTAGGCATAAACATAAATTCGTTTTGTATCTGCAGGGCTATAAATATACCGAACCAGCCAAAACGGCTATTCCGGGCCATATCAATAATTTGTGGTTGCTTAAAAATCCCCGTGAAAGAGCTAAATACATGTTCGATCTTTTTTTTCCGCCCAAAAGCTTTATGATTGATAAATACAAAATCAGAAACGAAAAACTGTATTTGCTTTATTATCCGTATCGGTATTTGACTATTTTTACCGGATTTTGGCACATTGTTTCCAAAAAAATGAAAACCAGAACATAAAAGTAATTTCAAATAAATCAATAAGTTGCAGCCAACTGCTCTCTCTCCATTTGGAGAGGGATGGAGTGAGATCGTATTTTTCCAGTTTCTAACTTCTTAATTTCCAACTTCAAAAATGACAGTTCTTTACGAAGACAACCATATTATTGCTGTAAATAAAACCTGTTCCGAAATAGTGCAGGGCGATAAAACCGGCGACGAACCTCTTTCGGAAACGATAAAAAAATACCTGAAAGAAAAGTACAATAAGCCGGGCGACGTGTTTTTGGGTGTGACACACCGGCTTGACAGACCTGTGAGCGGTGTTGTGCTTTTTGCAAAAACAAGTAAAGCGCTTACCCGTCTGAATGAGATGTTTAAAACTCAGGATATAAAAAAAACATATTGGGTAATTGTGAAGAATAAACCGGAGCAGTTGGAAGGGCGGCTGGAGCACTTTTTGGTGCGGAACGAAAAGCAAAACAAATCGGTAGCGCACACTAAAATGGTTCCCGGAGCTAAAAGGGCTGCACTTAGCTATCGTACCATTGCGTCGTCGGACAGTTATTATTTGCTTGAAGTGCAACTCGAAACAGGCCGTCATCACCAGATTCGCTGTCAGTTAGCCAAAATGGGTTGTCCGATTAAGGGTGACCTGAAGTATGGTTCCCCGCGGTCGAATCCGAATGCCGGTATAAGTTTGCATGCCCGTCATATCTCTTTTGTACATCCGGTGTCGAAGGAAAAAATTGAAATTACAGCGCCGACACCCGACGACGACAAATTGTGGAAAGTTTTCGGAAACCTGCTTACCGACTAAAAATGATGTGAAACTGAATCAAAATTTACTATACATTTATCAATAATGATAGTCGTCGGGTGTTTTGTATGTGCCACATTTTTAGTAATTTTGTCCGAACTTTAAAAATAAGACTTTATGACACAAAATTTTAATAAATCGGCCATGCAAAACGGTTTGATAGCAGGTGCTTTAATCTCTTTAAAATTCTTGTTTTCAGCTATCAAAATACCCGTACTTTCTTCTTTGTCGTTTTTTGTTTCTATCGGAATAATTGTCTTTTTATTCTATGCTGCCAAGCGCTTTCGTGTAAACGCCAATGGCGATGTAATGACTTTTGGAGAAGCATTCGGATATGTATTCAGAGTGTATTTTTATGGGTCGGTTATCGGTTCGCTCGTTATACTTATTTACACGCTTCTGAATGTTGATTTTCTCGGTTCGTTCCTTAACGACACGCTGATGATTTACGAAAAAATGAACATCCCGATTGACGATACTACATACGACACGCTAACATCTGTTTTTAAGCCGGCTCCTTATGCCTTATTTAGTCTTTTGGCAAGTGTTATTTCCGCAGCGTTCTGGGGTTTAATTCTCGGATTGTTTTTGAAAAAAGAAAAAGGTATTTTTGAGGAATAGATTAAAGACGACCGACAACAGAACTTGAATAACAATTAATAACGGCGCAGCCTAATAACGCACGAAGTGCAAATAACAGCGTAGCAACAATGGATATTTCAATAATTGTTCCCTTATATAACGAGGAAGAATCGCTTGTAAAGCTTTACGAGTGGATTGAAAAAGTTATGACCGCTAATAAATTTACCTACGAGGTGATTTTTGTAAACGACGGAAGTACAGACCGTTCGTGGGATATAATTGAGGACCTTCAGAAAAAAACGCCGGTTGTACGGGGAATTAAATTCAGGAATAATTACGGAAAATCTCCTGCTCTGTATTGCGGGTTCCGTGCTGCAAAAGGCGATGTGGTTATCACCATGGATGCCGATTTGCAGGATAGCCCTGACGAAATTCCGGAACTGTATCGCATGATTACCGCCGATGGTTTCGATTTGGTTTCGGGATGGAAAAAGAAACGTTACGACTCGAAGTTAGGTAAAAATCTTCCTTCGAAAATATACAATGCCACTGCCCGCAAGGTGACAGGACTTAAACTGCACGATATGAATTGTGGTTTGAAGGCTTATCGCAACGAAGTGGTGAAAAATATTGAGGTATACGGCGAAATGCATCGTTACATTCCATATTTGGCAAAAAATGCCGGTTTCAAAAAGATAGGCGAAAAGGTGGTTGTTCACCGTAAACGTGAATTCGGTGAAACAAAATTCGGTTTGAATCGCTTTGTAAACGGGTATCTGGACCTGATAAGTTTGTGGTTCTTGTCCCGTTTTGGTAAGAAACCCATGCATTTTTTCGGAACGATAGGCAGTTTGATGTTTGTTTTTGGTTTTTTTGCCACTGTGGCTGTTGGAGTCAATAAACTGGTTGCAATTATAAACAATGTGCGCGCTCCGCTGATTACCGAAACACCCTATTTTTACCTTTCGTTATTGGCAATGGTACTCGGAACTCAACTTTTTCTAACCGGTTTTTTGGGTGAATTAATTGCCCGAAACTCGTCGGAACGTAATAATTATTTGATTGAAAAGGAAATATAACCCCCAACCCCTAAAGGGGAGCAAGAGTTAAACATTACTATAATTACAAATTCTTAAGCCCCTTTAGGGGTTTGGGGTATTATTATGAAAGACATTCTTTTAGTTGGTGTTGGTGGTTTCGTGGGTAGCATCGCCCGCTATTTAGTTTCCAAACTAAATGTGACCTGGCAGGTGCTTGCAATACCTATGGGAACGCTTACGGTGAATATACTGGGAAGTTTGTTGATTGGATTTTTAGTGGGTATCAGCGCAAAGAGCGATTTGATTAGTGCCGAATTACGGTTATTGCTTATGGTTGGTTTCTGTGGTGGGTTCACTACTTTTTCGAGTTTTACCAACGAAAATCTGATGCTGATGCAAAACGGACAGTTTCTGACAGTGATATTATATACAACTTTGAGTGTTTTGTTTGGTTTTTTAGCCGTATATCTGGGTTATTTATTAGGTTCATAAAAATGATAGAAATACTTCAAATAACAATTCCTGCTCTTTTGGTGCTCGTTACAGCTTATATTCTGTTGGATAAAATGCTGAAAAATGACGAAAAACGACGTGGTTTTGAGACTCAGCAAAAAACAATTACGGCAACAATGCCTTTGCGTCTCAGGGCTTATGAGAGGTTAATGCTCGTACTCGAGCGGACAAGTCCGGCTACTGTTGTTTTGGAAACTATAAAACCACAAATGACGTCTTTTCAATTGCAAGCGCAGCTGCTGACAACTATTCGTGAAGAATTCGGACACAACGCCTCGCAACAGATTTATGTGAGTAATGAGTTGTGGTCGGCAATAAGAGCCGCACAGGAAAGTCTCATACAACTTATTAATGTGTGTGCTTCGCAGTGTGTGGCCGATGCTCCGGCAACCGAACTCGCCGAAAAGATAATACAACTTTATGCGCAAAGCGGAAAAACACCCGGCGAGATTGCCACTGATATGTTGAAAAAAGAAGTGAGACGTCTTTTCTAATTGTAAATTGTAAATGGTAAATTCAAAATTACTTCATATTCTTCTGATTCTTTTACCGGTACTTTTTGTGGCATGTACTTCTGCCGAAGAGTGCCGCGAGGATAGAACTGTAAACATGAGAATAGGTTTGTATAAAAAAACAAATCTCAATAATACGGCCATTACTATCGATAGTATCTGGGTTAACGGATTGGGCAAAGATTCGTTTATTTACAAAAATGCAAAGTCGGTTGGAACTCTGAAATTGCCGCTGAATGCTTCTATAGGGCAATCCGATTTTATTGTCCGGTTTAATAATGTAAACGATACATTATCAGTTTTTTATACAAACAACGATGCCTATTTTATTTCGCTTGCTTGTGGTTGTGTTGCCACTCAAACTATCGACGAAGTTATTTTTACCCATAATTATATCGATTCAATACGAATCGTTGATCTTAATGTTATAAACGTAGATGCAGAACATATTAAGATATTTCATAATTAGCCTATTCTGTTTTTACGGTATTTCCGCGTCGAATGCCCAGGTGAAAAAACAAGGGACAGACACGGTTGTTAAATCAACTTTTCGGGGTTTGCGTCTCGAAGTCGATCTTGTACCTATTGCTTCAAATTTTATATTTAAAGGCGAACAGTATGGCTACGAAGCCGGAATTTATGCCGATATAAAACACAAATATTTTCCGGCATTTGAAATGGGTTTTGCCGGTGCTAACAAAACATCGGCTGAGGCGGTTAATTTCACAACTTCGGGATTGTACGGAAGAGTGGGAGTGGACTTAAATTTAATAAAACCAAAAAAAGACCAGAAACCAACCAATAATATCTTTTTTGCCGGTGCCCGAATCGGTTTTTCGCCGTTCGCGTATAGTTTCACAAATGTCGTTGTGCCCAATAATTATTGGGATACTGATATAACACAGAATTTCAATAATTTAACCACCACCCGTGTTTGGTTCGAAATTGTAGCAGGCATGCGTGTGGAAGTGCTGAAGAATATCTACATGGGTTGGACAGTCAGGAACAAGAAACTTTTGGGGCAGGATGTTCCCGGTGAATTTCAGCCCTGGTATGTTCCGGGTTTTGGAGTGAAGGGCGAAGGTAGCAGCTGGGGAGTAAATTACAATATCGGGTATAAATTTTAGAAATGGAAAAATGTAAGAATTTAAAATGTAAAAATACTTTTCAAACTTTATAACCTTACGAACTTTATAAACAAAAAAGAAACAAACAAACAACCAAATAACAACAAATTTTTATGAATTCAATTCAGGTTTTAAATCGTGCTGCTGACAATATCCGCATATTAGCGGCATCGGCAGTCGAAAAAGCAAAATCAGGTCATCCCGGAGGTGCTATGGGTGGAGCCGATTTTATCAACGTGCTGTATTCTGAGTTTTTGGAATACGATCCTAAAAATCCGAAATGGGAAGGTCGCGACCGTATGTTCCTTGATCCGGGACACATGTCGCCTATGCTTTATTCTGTATTGGCTTGTACAGGCAAATACACAATGGAGGAACTTTCTCAGTTCCGTCAGTGGGGTAGTCCTACTCCCGGTCACCCGGAAGTAGACATAATGCGTGGCGTTGAAAACACTTCAGGACCGCTCGGTCAGGGTCATACGTTTGCTGTTGGTGCTGCAATCGCTGCTAAATTCCTCAAAGCACGTTTTGGTGAAGTGATGAACCAAACCATTTACGCTTACATTTCGGATGGTGGTGTTCAGGAAGAAATTTCGCAGGGAGCAGGTCGTTTGGCTGGTCATCTTGGTTTGGATAACCTGATTATGTTCTACGATTCGAACGACATTCAGCTATCGACCGAAACAAAAGATGTAACCAGCGAAAATGTGGCTCAGAAATATGCTGCATGGGGTTGGAAAATCATTGAAATAGATGGAAATAATGCAGAACAAATTCGTGCAGCTTTGAAAGAAGCCAAAACCGAAACTGCAAAACCAACTTTGATTATTGGTAAAACCATTATGGGTAAAGGTGCCCGCAAAGCCGATGGTTCGAGCTTTGAAAACCAGTGTGCAACACACGGTATGCCGTTGAGCGAATGTGGTGCTTCGTACGATGAATCAATCAAAGTACTGGGTGGCGATCCTCAAAATCCGTTTGTGTTGTTCCCCGAAACTGTGGAATTGTACGCTAAACGTGCTGCTGAGCTGGAACAAATCGTAGCTGCCAAATATGCTGCAAAAGCTGAATGGGCAAAAGCAAATCCGGAACTGGCTGTAATATTAGAAACTTTCTTCTCGGGCAAAGCTCCAAAAGTGAACTGGGATGCTATTGTTCAAAAACCGGGTCAGGCAACGCGCGCAGCTTCGGCTACTGTGTTGGCTGAATTGGCAAAACAGGTAGAAAATATGGTGGTATCGAGTGCCGACTTGTCGAACTCCGATAAAACTGATGGTTTCCTCAAAAACACCAAAGCATTTACGAAAGACGATTTCTCAGGAGCTTTCCTTCAGGCTGGTGTGGCTGAATTAACGATGGCTTGCGTATGTATCGGTATGAGTTTGCATGGTGGGGTTATTCCGGCTTGTGCTACTTTCTTTGTATTCTCCGATTATATGAAACCTGCTGTACGTATGGCTGCGTTGATGGAACAACCAGTGAAATTTATCTGGACACACGACGCATTCCGCGTAGGAGAGGACGGACCAACCCACGAGCCGGTTGAACAGGAAGCTCAAATCCGCCTGATGGAAAAACTCAAAAACCACAAAGGACACAACTCTATGTTGGTACTTCGTCCGGCAGATGTGGAAGAATGTACCGTAAGCTGGCGCATGGCTATGGAAAATACCCATACACCTACCGGATTGATTCTTTCCCGTCAGAATATTGCTGATCTTCCTGCTGCTACAAGCCGCAAAGAAGAAGCTGCAAAAGCTGAAAAAGGTGGTTATGTTGTAAACTGCGATGGAAATCCGGATGTGATTTTGGTTGCTTCGGGTTCTGAAGTTTCTACACTGAACGAAGGTGCAGCCCTGCTTCGTGCCGATGGCGTTAAAGTTCGTTTAGTGTCGGTTCCTTCCGAAGGTTTATTCCGCAGCCAGTCTGCCGAATATCAGGAAAGTGTATTGCCAAAAGGAGCTAAAATCTTTGGTCTGACAGCCGGATTACCTGTAAACCTGTTAGGTTTGGTTGGTGCTAACGGTAAAGTTTGGGGACTAGAATCGTTTGGATTCTCTGCTCCGTTCAAAGTACTGGATGAAAAACTCGGCTTCAACGGTAAAAACGTTTACGAACAAGTTCTTAAAATGTAAGAATGTAAGAATGTAAGAATGAAAGAGAATCTAATTGTTGATAAAACGTATAGTTTTGCGGTTAGAATAGTAAAATTGTATAAATATTTATGTAGCGAGCAGCGTGAATATAATCTTTCAACTCAGATTCTAAGAAGTGGAACTTCGATAGGAGCAAATACTGAAGAAGGAAATTCCGGCCAAACAAAGAAAGATTTTATTGCAAAATTATCAATTTCTTTAAAAGAAGCCAAAGAAACCCGGTATTGGTTGAGATTATTGCATGATACAGAATATATTAATGACAAAATGTTTGAATCTATTCTGCGTGACTGCGAAGAAATTATAATGATATTGAATAAAATAATTATTACAAGCAGAAAAAATCTTGATGAAGAAATTAAATTAAGAAAAAATAAAGGAAAAAATCCGGCAGATTCTAATAATTAATTTATCAATAAAATTTATTCTTTCATT
>JAYRXP010000611.1:0-2022 GCA_041917395.1 Paludibacter sp. | reverse complement strand
GGGTTTGAATGGATTAGACAATGCGGGGGCTGTAAAAGGATAATTTCGATTACTGAATACATCCAACTTCTGCAATAATTCCGGTTTTATTGACATAAAGGACCGTAGCACCCAACCCATTAGTATTTGAATTGGCGAGCTTGTTCAGACTTACAACGTGATTATGGTTCTTAATGAGGTTCTGAACTAACGGTTCATCTAGTCTCTTTCCTATAAGGAACTCACTGTCGCTCGCCATGCATACATATTGGATTTGTGGATCCCTAACCGGATACAGCTCACATATATTCCATGTAGAAGCCATTACGCATACGACAGTTACCGCGAAAGACACAAATACGAGGAAAAAAAATGCGTAATATCTAATTCTTTTGCTAGAGCTTTCGAACACCACACTAAACTCCCAGTTAAAAACAAAAAACGTCTTCAATCAATCCATTATCTTTTACAGCGAGACCAATCTCTCCTTGTTTCCCCGAATAAATTGATAGACTATCACTTCTGAGAATTCGCAAGTTTAAGTTTTCTATTGCCAAAATAGAACTCGACTCCCAAATCGATTTTCCAATCAAAAACTCAAACTGTCTCTTTCTGCATTGGTTGAGACTACCTTTTGTGGGTTTGCAATAGACCGTTCCAAGTCTTGGATATAAGTTACGAAGTTCAATATTAACAAAAATTACGTCTGTCGCTTTTTGATCTGTTTCGATCGCTTTATTTGGAAAAAAGAAAATAAAGTTTGAAAAAATAAGTCCGAAAGTCACGGCGACCAAACCCGAAATACTCATGTTTTCCATTAAACCGCCTCCCAGTTTCAAATGCAATAAGCCCTTTGAACTCGGCTGTAATCGTCAATTTCAAACACTGCCTGGCGACCACAACGTGGGACTTTTGGTATTTGCCCAGCCTTAATAAATTGAGCATCAACCGAAAAACCAAAATGTTTCAAAAGGGATTTATGCAATCCAACGAACATCGCGTAATCCGCATTATTGCAATCATTGAAGCAGGATTGTGGAATGTTTACTGATGGTGCTTGTCCGAATTGTCCTTCTGAAAAATCACCGTTTTGTCCCGAAACCCCATCCAGTGTTACTTCGATCAGAAACTGATTGCTGCTGCTTGATGCTAGATTGGATTTTCCTAACAAAAACAATACGGGGATTGCTAGAGCAAGTGCATAAATTAATGATTGCAGTTTTAAGCATAGACTCGGCTTAGCCATTCTGCCCCCCTATACAAAATATTTCTTTCACCTGCTTTTTGGAATCGAGTCGAAGATAAGTTCCCTCAAATTTCGCTTTTAGAATATCCTTGCTTTCTATCACGGCGACATTGTCCGGATAAAAGGTCAGTGTCTTCCCAATAAGGGTTTTGAATTCTTCCTTATGGCACGTGCTGTCAAAATGTTTTGGATGCTCTGGATCATTTTCTGAATAAATAAACGGTTGTCTATCACCACAAACAATAAAATCATACGGCACAAACATATTAGGAATAAAGGTAAAACCAAACCAAATTGAAAAGCCTAGGGAAGCGCAACTTATTGCAAATATGGTCAAAAACTGTAATTTTTGCTTAGTTCCATTAATTACCCCTTCTTCTCCCATTTGCCGCTCTCCGATTGTTGCCAATAGGAAAGTTCGTAGCCTTCGGTTTTGGCGCGTTTGTATTCTTCGCGCGCTTTTGTGACCAAATTATGGTCATTGCCATCTATAAGGTAAAATGCTCGTTCCACACCCTCTGTATCGCCTAATGGCGCATCTTCAAGCAAGAAAACCGCTTGGGCGAAATTATTGTTGTCTTCGGAAATTGTTAGCAAAATTGGCTGATCTGAGGCTTCGGTGCCCTCACCCTCAATGGCATGGGGCAGCCACGAATTTTCTTTGAAAGTCCAAAGGGTTTTATCCATTTCTTGAAGGGTTTCAGGGTTTTTGGCGCGAATTAAGCACGCCCAATCATTGGCGAGGCACTTTTCCAACAGCGGCACTAGTGCGGCAACAGCGCCGGTGCGTTCAAGGT
>JAYRXP010000610.1:0-5384 GCA_041917395.1 Paludibacter sp. | reverse complement strand
TTCGCGCCAATCGGTATCCGGCGACAAAAAAACAGATGTTCCATCAGGCAAATTCACCGACTGCGTAAGACCATCTTTCTGATAATCAACATAAATTATTTCTTCCTTCCACTCTTTTGTACCCTTAAATTTGATTTGAGAGAAAAACACACTACCAGCATTATCACATTTTCGTTTGCCTAAAAACAACAAATTTATATTTTTATAAAAAACATCGGCATTACGTACCGGAAAGGCACGGTAGAAATTGACGGCTGGCGAACGAAAATTACTTCCTTTTGACAAGAGCAAATTCCTCACAAAAGAATCATAAGGCGTATTTTGACTGATATTTGCATACAACCAACGATTGTATGCCTGTACACCGTTGGGCCAAAGATTGCTCGGAAATTCAGATTTTATGCGCAAAATATCACCCCAACGCATCGACATATAACTCGCATAAGCTTCCGAGTCGAGTAGTTCGTCAATGTAAGTTCTACGCTTACCAGGTTCTGTCGACGACAGAAAGAGTTTTACTTTTTCAGGTTGTGGTAATCGTCCGGTAACTGCAATCGTAGCCCGGCGTATAAACACTTCGTCTGAACAAAGCGCTTCAGCACCATATAATGAAAGCTCTGCCACGAAGAACAAAGCTAAAAATACTATTATCCAACGTTTTAAACCCATATTCGTTAATAAATAATTTTATTTTAAAATTTAAAAATCAGGATGCAATACCTTCTATCTCGACTAACAGCTCTCTACGACAAACCTCAGCCAGCATATAAATAGCGTCAGTATCCGGCCAGGCCTTCTCTACTTCAGCTTTTATTAGCGGATAATCTGTCTCTCTTTTCACATACACCCGCACGGAAGAAAGCGACAAATATACGTTTTTTTCAATATTGTGTTGCTTCAAATTTTCTGCTGAAATCAGAAAATCGATATTTTCAATCGTTTGGCGTGTCTGAAGAACAGCATCGTCGGCATTCAGACTTGTTTCGTTGCGAATAGCAGCGGTTCCCGACACATAAAAAACATGCGATTCTCCATTCACAACATATTTTCCGCGTTCAAATTTGGGTGTTGTTTTTGGTTGATTTGATTTTCCGTCAACCAATACCGACTCAGAATAATTATATGCTGGTACCTGCAATGAATTATCAATCGGCTTAATGATGGTACATTCAGTTGGACGAACAGCTAACACACTAACAAACACACCATTCATCGACATCGAAATTCCCGTTGCTGCCGGATAACCATGTTCAAAAAAAGCGTTTTTGTAAAATTCAGAACGGGAATCATTAAATAGTTGATAGTGTTGACTATCATTTTCGAAATTCGTGATATTGCCAATATAATTCCACTGGCGAACAATATTTTGCACTTCAAACCCCTCAAGCCTGAAAATTTTATTTATTTTTTCAAATACAGATTTACTCTGCTCTGCGTAATTTTGCATCAGAGAATCAGGCTTCACATTCTCAATGAAGAGACTCCGGCCAAAACCTGTACCGAAAATCGCATATCGAACAGTATCAAACTTCTTAAACTCTAAAAAATCCGGCTTACAACACGTAATCTCGACACCAAAAGTAAAATTATCACATAAGGGCTGCGGAACAAATCCTGTCAGAGGTAACATTGTAAAATGTTCATTTACAACAGAATCTATAATTTCACAATCATTATTGTAACAAGCCATTTCCGACTTTCCGAAGAAAGTCAGGCTAAGACATTTGTCTTTATCGGGTATTTTGCTTAACAGAACATCAACAGCCGTTTTCAATTCAGGCTCCGCAGTTTTGAGGTAAGTCGTTTCGAAAGGATTTATCATATTTATTAGTTTCAATGCAATGTAAGACTAAAAAACAGCATCGAAGTTTAAACCTCAATAAAAATAAATTAGTCAATTATTCCACCTTAAAAACCAAATATTGCACAACCTTACTATCATGTTCCGCTACTTTTGTACTTCGAACCAAAATTCAATCATTTATGACTTTTGAATTTAACTACACAAAAACGAAAACGCTGTATATCTGCATCTTAGCATTTTCAGCATCAATATTAAATGCAACGACTTACTATGTTTCACCATCGGGTAATTCGGCAACAGGTACATTTACCAGCCCGATGAGCTTTACAACTGCCATGTCCAAATCACTTGTTGTCGGAGATTCTGTTATACTTCGTGGAGGTACTTATAGTTTCAATGCTTCACAAACCATATCAAAATCAGGTTCTACACTTAATTTTATTCACGTTGTTGCATATAAAGATGAAGTTCCTGTATTTGATTTTCGCACGCAGCCCTATTCGAGCAGCAATATTGGCGTAAAAGTATCAGGAAATTACCTACATATCAAAGGATTAACCATCCAGGGAGCGGGCGACAACGGCATGCAGGTTACAGGTAATAATAATTGCATTGAATATTGCACATTTAGGTGGAATTGCGACTCCGGCCTGCAACTCAAAACGGGAAGCAATAATCTTATCAAAAACTGCGATTCTTACGAAAATTTTGATTACCAAACCGGTGGAACTGCCAGTCCGGACTATGGTGGAAATGCTGATGGTTTTGCCGACAAACAATACACCAGTACCGGAACCAACACCATCAAAGGATGTCGTTCGTGGCGCAATTCCGATGATGGCTGGGATCATTTTGAAAAAATCGGAAACACTGTTTACGATAGTTGCTGGTGTTATGCCAATGGTCCGGCATCGTTCGATATGACCGACCACATACGCTACACAACCGATAAAACGTGGATTGATGCTGTTGCAACAACCTCTTTGGGACGAAAATACATTAAGAATTACGGAAACGGAAACGGGTTTAAACTTGGAGGTAACTATACTGCTCATAATGCAACATTACATCGTTGTATTTCGGTACAAAACACAGTAAAAGGATTTGATCAGAATAACAACAACGGTACTATGACGATCTACAATTGTACCGGTTATCAGAATAAACCCGATTACGGTTTTTCAAACTCTTCTTACGGTTCGTTGGTTATTAAAAATTGTGCAACACTCAGTTCAAAAAGCAGCAACAGTTTATCGACAAAATCCGTATCACAATCGTTCAACTCGTGGAATAGCGGATTTAGTTGCACGACCGGAGACTTTGAAAACTTAGATGTAACACAATTACTAAACACCAGACAAGCAGATGGCTCACTTCCGGAGATCACTTTGCTACATCAAAAAAACACAAGTGGCATGATTGATAAAGGTACAGATGTTGGTATTCCGTATTCAGGATTGGCTCCCGACCTTGGAGCTTTCGAATTTAACCAAACCACAGCCACAAACGATTTCACTGACAATCAGTTGCCTTTTTATTTTTCCGAATCAACCAAAGAAATCACAATAAAAGATGATTTCAGAAATATCTCGGTTTATAATCTTTGCGGACAAAAAATGAATGTTAAGATTGAATCAAACAAAATACGACTCTCCGAACTACTAAAAGGTATTTTTGTTGTGACTGTAACTTCAACAGACAATTTGAAGTATTCATCAAAAATCGCAGTCAGATAATTTTATTTTTAAAAGATATAAAAAGAACTCAGCCCGAAAGTTTGTACTTTCGGGCTGAGAAATAGATAATATATTTAAAGCCTTTAATTATTAAATGGCTAAAACACCTTTAAAATCAGGCTTTACCAGCGCTACCCAACACGTTTACTGTTTTGTGAGCGTAAAGTTTTTTCAATTCGTCGCGGGCAGGACCTAAGTATTTACGTGCATCAAATTCGCCCGGTTGTTTTGCAAACACTTCGCGAACAGCTGCTGTCATTGCCAGGCGACCATCGGAGTCGATATTAATTTTGCAAACTGCCGAAGTTGCAGCTTTGCGCAATTGTTCTTCAGGTATACCAATAGAATCTACCAGTTTACCACCGTATTCATTGATTTTTTCAACATATTCCTGTGGAACAGAAGAAGCACCGTGAAGAACAATAGGGAAACCCGGAATCTGTTTTTCAATTTCTTCCAAAATATCGAAACGCAATGGCGGTGGTACCAAATGACCATTTTCGTCGCGGGTACACTGTGCAGGAGTAAATTTGTTTGCTCCGTGCGAAGTACCAATTGAAATAGCCAATGAATCAACACCGGTACGGGTAACAAAGTCTACCACTTCCTCCGGACGGGTATAAGTGTGGTGTTCTGCCACTACATCGTCTTCAACACCTGCTAAAACTCCTAATTCACCTTCAACACTTACACCATGAGCATGCGCATACTCAACAACTTTTTTAGTCAGAGCCACATTATCTTCGTACGAATGGTGCGAACCATCAATCATTACCGAAGAAAAACCTGAGTCAACACAACTTTTACACAATTCGAAAGTATCACCATGATCCAGGTGCAGAGCGATTGGAATATTGCATCCCAATTCTTTAGCATATTCCACAGCTCCCTGAGCCATGTAACGAAGTAAAGTTTGGTTAGCATATTTACGCGCACCACTCGAAACCTGAAGAATTACAGGCGATTTTGTTTCAACGCAAGCAGCAATTATTGCCTGCAATTGTTCCATGTTGTTGAAATTGAAAGCAGGAATTGCATATTTCCCTTCGATTGCTTTCTTGAATAAGTCATTGGTATTCACCAATCCAAGATCTTTGTAACTTACCATTTTTGTTTGAATTTTTTGGTTTGATAATTTGACCGCAAAAGTACTCTTTTTTTGTTAAATAAAAAAGAAAAGCTAAAGAAAATAATTAATCTGTTATTAAGGTCAAAATACACACAAAATCTACAAAATCAATGAACAAAAAAAACCGCTTCAGAAATACTGAAACGGCTTTTAAGCAATATGAACTACAAAAATCAAATGCTGTTAAGCGCATTCAAATCGTTAAATGCAACCTGTAAACGGGTAATAAGCGACTCCTCTCCCTTACGCAACCACACACGCGGATCGTAGAATTTTTTATTGGGCTTATCTTCACCCTCAGGATTTCCGATCTGACCCTGTAAATAATCGTGGTTTTTAGCTTCGAAAGAGCGAACACCATCCCAATATGCCCACTGCGTATCTGTGTCGATATTCATCTTCACAACACCATAGCTTATAGCTTCACGAATTTCCTCATGAGTTGAACCCGAACCTCCATGGAACACAAAACTTACCGGATGCGGATCTGACAAACCTTCTTTGGCACGAATATAATCCTGCGAGTTTTTCAGAATAACAGGTTGAAGTTTCACATTTCCGGGCTTATACACCCCATGAACATTGCCAAACGATGCTGCAATTGTGAAATTTGGAGAAACACTGCTGAGTTCTTTGTAAGCAAGATAAACATCTTCGGGCTGTGTATACAACAAACTGTTGTCGACACCACTGTTATCAACGCCATCTTCTTCGC
>JAYRXP010000609.1:0-5785 GCA_041917395.1 Paludibacter sp. | reverse complement strand
TAGAAACTATTGCTAACATACCGGTAATTATCAACAAAGGTGCTGAATGGTTTTCGTCGATAGGAACCGAAAAATCGAAGGGAACGAAGGTTTTTGCACTGGCCGGAAAAATCAACAATGTAGGGCTCATTGAAGTTCCAATGGGAATTACCCTGCGCGAAATCATTTTTGAAATAGGTGGTGGAATCAAAAACGGCAAAAAATTTAAAGCCGTTCAAACCGGGGGGCCATCGGGTGGCTGCTTAACCGAAAAGCATCTGGACACACCTATCGATTACGATAACCTTACTGAGGTAGGCTCCATGATGGGCTCGGGAGGAATGATTGTTTTGGACGAGGACGATTGCATGGTTTCAGTTGCAAAATTCTACCTGGATTTTATTGTGGAAGAGTCGTGCGGGAAATGTGCTCCCTGCCGCATTGGGAACAAACGTCTTTACGAAATTCTTGAAAAAATTACGCACGGAAAAGGAACATGGGAAGATTTGGAACGTCTGAAAAACCTGAGTTCGGTGATAAAAGACACATCACTTTGCGGATTAGGACAAACCTCCCCCAATCCGGTGCTATCGACACTCGAAAACTTTTGGAACGAATACGTTGAACACGTGGATGAAAAGAAATGCCGCGCAGGTCAATGCAAGGCGTTATTGTACTATGTAATCGACGAGGAACAATGTGTGGGCTGTACTGCCTGTAAACGCAGCTGTCCTGTGAACGCAATTACCGGAGACAAAAAACAACCTCATTTTATCCATCAGGACATTTGTATTAAATGTGGTGCCTGCGAAGAAAAATGCGCGTTCGACGCTATCAGTATCAAATTAGAACACACTCCAAAAAAAGTTGAAAATGCAGAAAATTAAATTAACCATAGACAATAAAATAGTTGAAGTAGAGAAAGGAACAACTATACTAAAAGCAGCGCGCAAAATCGGCATTGATATTCCTACGCTTTGCCATTTCGAAATGTGCGATATGAATATCGAAAACAAACCCGGAGGATGTCGTATTTGTGTAGTGGATGTCGAAGGCAGAAAGAATCTGGCTCCATCTTGTGCAACTGAGGCACAGGACGGAATGGTAATCAACACACATAATATCAGAGTATTGAATGCACGCAGAACGGTACTGAAACTTCTGATTTCGGACCATCCGTTCGATTGTTTGGTATGTGCTAAGTCCGGCAATTGTGAACTTCAGAATCTGGCAACAAAGTTTGGCATTCGCGACATTCCGTATCAGGGCGAAAAGTCTACCTACCGCAAAGACACATCCCCATCCATCATTCGGGATGTAGACAAATGCATTATGTGTCGTCGATGCGAAATGATGTGCAACGAAGTTCAAACCGTAGGAGCGCTTTCGGCTGTTAACCGCGGATTTAAATCGGTTGTGGCTCCGGCATTCGAAATGGATTTGGAAAAATCGCCCTGTACCTATTGTGGTCAGTGTGTATCGGTTTGTCCTACAGGCGCTCTCACCGAAGTCGACCACTCGAACGATGTACTGCGCGCATTATCCGATCGCACAAAAACAGTAATTGTGCAAACTGCTCCGGCAGTCCGCGCCGCACTGGGCGAAGAATTCGGACTTGAACCCGGAACTTCGGTAACCGGCAAAATGGCAGCTGCACTACGCAGACTCGGATTTAAATTTGTTTTCGATACCGACTTCGCAGCCGACCTCACCATTATGGAAGAAGGAACCGAGTTGCTCGACCGTTTGGGTCGTTATCTGAAGGGAGAAGAAAACATAAAATTACCAATGCTTACTTCATGCTGCCCGGGCTGGGTTAATTTTTTCGAACATAACTTCCCTGATTTACTCGACATTCCTTCCACGGCAAAATCGCCCCAGCAAATGTTTGGAGCAATTGCCAAAACCTATTTTGCTGACAAAATCGGGGTTGATCGCAAAAATCTGGTAGTTGTTTCGGTAATGCCATGTTTGGCTAAAAAATATGAATGTCAGCGCGATGAGTTTAAAGTAAACGGAAATCCGGATGTAGACTTTTCTATTTCGACGCGCGAACTGGCTGCCTTTATCAAGCAGGCAAACATTGATTTTATGGACTTGCCCGACGAAGATTTTGATAATCCGATGGGCGAGTCGACCGGCGCAGGAGTTATTTTCGGAAATACCGGTGGAGTTATTGAAGCCGCTTGTCGTACTGCATACGAACTACACACCGGAAAGACACTTGAAAAACTGGAATTTAATGCACTGCGTGGCATGGATGGAATCCGTTCGGCAACAATCGATTTCGATGGTCTACCGCTGAATATCGGCATTGCTCACGGTTTGGCAAATGCACGCAAACTACTGAACGAAGTGCGTGCCGGGCGTTCAAAATATCATGCTATCGAAATTATGGCATGTCCGGGCGGCTGCATTGGCGGTGGCGGACAACCTTATCATTTTGGCAACAGCGAAATATTAATGAAACGTGCCGCATCACTTTACAACGAAGACAACCGCAAAGCAATTCGAAAATCGCACGAGAATCCGCACATTATACGGCTCTACGATGAGTTCCTGGGCAAGCCTCTCGGACATAAATCGCACGAATTACTTCATACCACTTATTTTGATAAGAGCGACGAAGTCTCAATTCATCATGATTAATTCAGGTATTCATTATTTTAATTAAAAAATCAAAGTCATGATTAGCAAATCATTAACAGACGAAAAGTCGATAAAACCCGAAGATAAAAAACCCGTAAAGACCGAAGGAAAAGATATAATCCACGAAATGGAAAAATCGCCTTCGATTTACACGTATGCAGCCACTGAAAAAGGAAAAGTGAAAGTTAAAATCCGCCTTTCGGACGATAAAATTCAAAAGATACATGAAATTTGTGCCAATTTCAACAACGATGCCGGTGAACTGATAAATGTGTTGCATCAAACGCAACACACATTCGGCTACCTGCCTGCCGAAGTACAGGAAGTGATTGCCCACTGTCTCAATGTATCTACAGCGCATGTTTACGGAGTAGTTACTTTTTATTCCTATTTCACAATGATTCCGAAAGGACGTTTTCCGATTTCTATTTGTACGGGAACTGCCTGCTACGTACGTGGTGCCGAGAAAGTACTTGAGGAATTTAAGAAGCAACTGAATATTTCGGTGGGACAAACAACCGAAGATGGCAAATTCTCGCTGAGTTGTCTTCGCTGTGTGGGTGCCTGCGGATTGGCTCCGGTTATTCTGGTTGGCGAAAAAGTTTATGGTCGCGTAGCTCCCGATGGTGTAAAAGCAATCCTGGATAACTACAAAGATAAATGACGTAAGAAAATACGTCATTCAATTATCGGCAAACACTCAACGCTTCATGGCTCTATCCATGAGGCGTTTATCTTCTTTTTCTTTCAGACTTTGGCGTTTATCGTAGTTTTTCTTGCCCCTTGCCAATCCTATTTCAAGTTTAGCAAGTCCCTTTTCGTTTATAAAAAGTTTGGTAGGAACAATCGTATATCCGGCTTCTTTGGTTGCCTTAGTCAGTTTTTTCAGTTCTTTGGCATTGAGCAGAAGCTTACGGTCGCGACGCACCTCATGATTATTGTAAGTGCCGAAAAAATAGGTTGCAATGTGCATATTACGCACCCACAGCTCGTTGTTTATAAACGTACAGAAAGTATCAACCAACGAAGCCTTACCATCGCGAATAGACTTAATTTCGGTACCAAAAAGCTGTAGACCGGCAACAAAGCGCTCCTCAATTTCGTAATCGAAAGTAGCACGTTTGTTTTTTATAAGAATGTTCGATTTTTTAAACATGGTTTTTGTTTGGCTGCTCTTTTACAAAGATATTTAAAATCCCGGAATCATGATAAGAATCACCTTGCTCAATATGGCTGGTAAAAACATAATCGACACACCGACAATCAACATAATTTTGCCTCTTTCGTCTTCGTCCATATCAAAAACAATGCGGCAACCTTCCCATACAATATAAACGGTGTAAATATTAAGTATCTGAAGAAAGAAAAGACTCGGAATAATGGTTGTTATCAGTTTTATTGGAAAAACTACCGAAAACGAATAGGCGACAATTTTCTCAATTATAACAGAATTGTTTTTATCTGTATGATTTTTTTGCAAATACGACGTTGTAAAATAACGCGTAAGGTAGAAAGTGCCCGTGTAAGCTATAGCCGTTATAACAGCGTATACAAAGCCGGTTTGAATGGCTTTTGAATCGGCATAAATGGTTTTAAATACCAAAACTGTGGCCACACATACCAACAACAGGGGTAAAAAGTAATTTTTGAATGGCTTTTCATCTTTGTCGTTCACAATTCCTTCCCAGGATTGGGCTGTCGACATCATTAAACCCCATGTCCGGGCTACAACATTCTGTAGGTTAGTATTCATAAGTAACTAATTACACAATTCTTTATCCTTTTAAGTAACACTTTTTATACCTGAAAAAATCGGCCTGCAAAATTACAATTATTTTTTCAATTATATAAGCAACTCATATATTTATTTTTAGGTAAAAAATACAGTCCGATTGGGGTTATTTTTTCGGACAAAACCGGATTAGAACGCAATACTTTTAAAATATTGATTATATTTGCTGACTTAAAAAAATGTTGATATATGGATAATGAAATTAGACTCTCTATTACCGGATTAGTTTATAATCAGACCATTGTAGGAACGTACGGATTAGTTTTAAGTGAAGTTGGCGGAAACAGACGCTTTTCAGTTATGATTGGCGAGCCTGAAGCTCAGTCAATAGCAATGAAACTCAACAACAAAAAATCGCCACGCCCGCTGACGCACGATCTGATAAATAACATTTTGAAAGTTTTGGATACAAAACTCGAAAAAATACTTATTTACAACATGTTAAGCGATGTATTTTACTCCGAATTACACATTCGCAAAGGTGAAGATACCATTATAGTTGACGCACGAACCTCGGATGCAGTCGCACTGGCTGTCAGAAGCGATGCTCCCATTTACATCAGTTCTGAGATTCTGGACATTGTGGGCACTGAAGTAGAAGCTGCTTCTCCCGAAAAGACCGAGGAAATAGAGGTGGAAGTAAATGCCGAGGATCTGACACCAGACGAACTCGATTTGCTGAGCATGAATGATTTGGAAGAATTGCTAAAAATGGCTTTGCAGGAGGAAAAATACGAACTCGCCGTAAATATACGGGACACTATAAAGCGCAAAAACGAAAACAAAGCTTAATTAAAAACAACTTTTATAAACTTTACAAACTAATACATATTATGGGCTTAAAAACTCGCTTAACATTAATGAATTTTCTCCAGTTCTTTATCTGGGGTTCGTGGCTGATTACAATTGGTGGATATTGGTTTCAAAACAAAGGCTGGTCGGGCACTGAATTTGGTGCTATTTTTTCGACAATGGGAATTGCATCCCTTTTTATGCCGGCCATCGCAGGAGTAATTGCCGACCGCTGGATAGGTGCAGAAAAGTTGCTCGGTATTTTTCATTTATGTGGAGCTGTTTGTCTTGCACTCGTACCTCAAATGCAGTCGCCATCAGCCATGTTTGCATTAATGCTTGTAAATATGATGTTTTACATGCCAACCATTGCGCTTTCAATCACTGTATCGTATTCGGCAATGAACAAAGCGTCTATGAATATCATCAAGGAATATCCACCCATACGTGTTTGGGGAACAATCGGATTTATTGTAGCCATGTGGACAATCAGTTTATCTGGCATTGAAACCTCAGCCATGCAATTTTATGTTGCTGCAATATCTTCGCTGATTTTGGGTTTATATGCATTTA
>JAYRXP010000608.1:0-3729 GCA_041917395.1 Paludibacter sp. | reverse complement strand
GAGCTATTCGCCAGATGAAAAGCCATACAATGGAAAATCATTGAAAACTATTTTGTCCGAGCAAAAATGGGATATTGTAACTATTCAGCAAAATTCAATGAATTCGGCTAATATCAGTACATATCAGCCTTACGCCGACAGTTTGTATCAATTGATTAAACGGTATCAGCCAACTGCCGAAGTTGTATTGCATCAAACATGGGCTTATCGTTCCGATTCCAAACCATTTGGTAATGTAACTTCTAAAACATTTGCTCTTAGTGAAAAGGAAATGTGGAAAAAATCAAAGGTTGCTTATCATGCCACTGCTCAAAAGCTGAATGTGCGAATTATACCCGTGGGAGATGCTTTTTGGAAAGTTAGCTCCAATAAAAAGTGGAAATTCGTAGGAGATTCCGAGTTTAATTATTCAACCCCCGTATTTGGTGAACTTCCAAATCAAACGAATTCATTACACGTTGGTTATCATTGGAACAAGAGTAAAAAGTTCAGTCACGATACACATCACGCCAATGATGCGGGGTGTTTCTTGGGATCATTGGTTTGGTACGGCTTTTTGTTCAACGAGTCAACCGTTAATATGGAATTCCGTCCGAACACTGTCCCTGAAGATTTTTCCAACTTTCTAAAAAAAGTAGCATCAAAAGAAATTAAAACAAATAAACACAACAAACAGTACAAAAAGAAAAGAAAATGAGAAGAATAATTATTGTTTGCATTCTGCTTGCAGGTTATTTATTGCAGACCAAAGGTGAAAGTC
Source organism: Paludibacter sp. (assembly GCA_041917395.1). GTDB lineage: Bacteria > Bacteroidota > Bacteroidia > Bacteroidales > Paludibacteraceae > Paludibacter. The sequence continues at coordinate 2,969 of JAYRXP010000608.1, read as the reverse complement.
TTTATCCTCAAATTATAAATGTTCAGAATCGCGAGTTGATTTCGCTAAATGGTTTATGGAAAACGATAGTGGATCCTTTCGAGAATGGTTATTATGACTATCGGTTAGAACCAAGTGCTAAAGGCTATTTTCTAGACAGCGATTATTCTGCTGACCGTTCGTTTCTGCAGGAATATAACTTTTCGACCGATAAAACACTTTATGTGCCTGGCGACTGGAATACCCAACGTCCGCAATTGTATTATTACGAAGGTACGGTTTGGTATCGCAAACATTTCGATTATTCGCCCAAGCAAGATAAACGTACATTTCTATACTTTGGTGCTGTAAATTACGAAGCTATTATTTATCTGAACGGCGAAAAAATCGGAACTCATGTTGGAGGTTTTACCCCTTTTAATATTGAAGTTACAGGAAAACTAAAATCGGGCAAAAACTCGCTGATTGTGAAAGCCGATAATAAACGCAAACCCAATGCCGTGCCTACGGTGAATGCAGATTGGTGGAACTTTGGAGGTATCACCCGTCATGTATACCTGGTGGAAACTCCTGATACTTTTGTGCGGGATTATTATATACAACTCGACAAGGCAAATCCGAAAGAGCTAATGGGTTGGATACAATTGGATGGAGTCAAATCGGCACAAGAGGTAAAAGTGGAAATACCAGAATTGAAAATTGCACGTACATTTACAACAGATGCCAATGGCTACGTTTCGTTACGAATTCCGATTAAAAATCCGGTACTATGGACACCTGAGAATCCGAAACTATATGACGTAAATCTAATTTCGAACAACAACAAATTGTCGGATAATATCGGATTCAGAACCATAGCCACGCAGGGAACTGATGTGCTGCTGAATGGAAAAAAGATTTTTTTCCGGGGAGTTTGCATTCACGAAGAAACAGCCGGCAATAGTTCACGCGCTACTACCGAAGCCGATGCCGTAACACTTCTCACCTGGGCAAAAGAAATGGGCTGTAACTTTGTGCGGTTGGCACATTATCCGCACAACGAAAATATGATTCGCGTTGCCGAGCGAATGGGACTTATGGTTTGGAGCGAAATCCCAGTTTACTGGACAATTCATTGGGACAACCCTGCAACCTATGCAAATGCCGAAACACAGTTAAAGGACATGATTACGCGCGATAAAAACCGTGCAAATGTGGTGATATGGTCTATTGCCAACGAAACGCCATTGAGCAATTCGCGATTGAAATTTCTCACCTGTTTGGCAACAAAAGCCCGAGAAATGGACAATACCCGCTTAATTGCCGCAGCTATGGAAAAAGAAGAAATCCGTCCGGGCGTAATGACTGTTCATGATCCGCTAAGCGAAGTGATTGATTTGGTAAGTTTTAATCAATACGTGGGTTGGTACGACGGGATGTGGGCAAAATGCGACAGCGTTAATTGGGAATTCAATATAAAGAAGCCTGTATTTATCAGCGAATTTGGAGGAGGCGCTTTGTTCGGTAACTCAGGAGCAAGAAACCAGTATTTTACCGAAGAGTTTCAGAATGAACTTTACATTCGTAGCGTAAACATGCTCAAGCGCATTCCGGGCTTAGCGGGTACAACGCCATGGATATTGAAAGATTTCCGTTCGCCGCGTCGTCATGTGCCCGAAATACAGGACGATTTCAACCGCAAAGGCTTGATTTCGGACAAAGGAGAAAAGAAGAAGGCATTTTTCGTTATGAAGAAATGGTACAACGAATTGAAAGAAGCTTATAAATAAGAAATTTCATTCGACAACATAAAAATTAAATAATTCATTTTCAAATGAATAAATACAATATTATTATCTTGTGGCTTCTAGTCGGTATTTCAAATGCCATTTTCGGCCAAACACTTACATTGTATCCTACCGATGATACTTATATTTACAAAGGAGCTACCGGTACAGGCAACGATATCAGAGGTTTGACAGATATTGATTGGTTAAGAACTTATCTGACAGGAACAAGTTCGGATGTTTATTCGCGCGAAGTATTTCTGAAGTTCGATGTTAGCGAAGTTGTGAATCCTGATTTAATTGAAAGTGCAAAGCTATTGCTTTTCCATAATAATACGAGTTATAGTAACGAACACACTTTAAATGTCGGGCTTTTTAGTAAAACGTCGTGGAGCGAAGATAATTTAACGTATAACAATAAAACGGAGTTAGTAGGTAATTCAGTTCTGCTGGCAAGCGGTAAAACAACTCTGAATAGTTCGGCTTATTTTGAATGGGATATTACCGATGGTTTAAAAAATCAGTTAACGACTAATCAGGTTAGCTCTGTAACTTTGGGTTTGTTCGAAGGAACGAGTGAAAAAAATACATCAAACAGCGGTATTATTGTTCAATGGCATTCCAAAGAAAATGCAAGTGGGAATAAGCCTCATTTGATATTGAAAATGAAAAATACGGATGAGTTGGAACTAACGGATATTAAAATAAATCAGCTGTCTCTTTCCGTTTTCAATCCCAATGTATTTTCGTATTTGGTGGAGGTTGCTGCCAACGAAACATTTGTACCTGTAGTTGAAGCCACTCCTCAATCAGGAACAACAATTAGTTATGTTCAGGCTACAAGTTTGGATGGCTCGGAGTCTGAACGAACTACACGCATTATTGTCTGTAAGTCGGAGCAGTCTGTAACTTATAAAGTGGTTTTTGTTCGCAAGGCCACATCCAACGATGCTCGCTTGTCTGCCATAATTATCGATAATTCGGGTTTACCTGCTTTCGATTCTGAAAAGTACGAATATGTGGTAAATTTGCCGTATTCATATAGCGTAATTCCAAATGTAAAAGCAGTGTCGATTAACAGTGCTGCCACTTTTGATATTCAATCACTTGTAAATTTAAAAGGCAATGACTCGGAAAGGACAACAAGCATAGTTGTTCTTTCCGAGGACAAACAGCAGTCGAAAACTTACAAGATAAGGTTTGATGTATTGCCTAAAATGGATT
>JAYRXP010000607.1:0-3396 GCA_041917395.1 Paludibacter sp. | reverse complement strand
TCAGTGGCTTTTTTCCACGATTCACGTTTTTGCTCGATTGCTTCTTTACGAAGCGCATACGATACATCCAGACCGCTATCGCGCATGTTTTGACCCTGTGCCAAACCTTGTGCACCGCAACCGATAATGACGATTTTTTTACCGATAAGTTTTTTTACACCATCAGCGAATTCGCTGCTTTCCATGAAATCACATTTTCCCAATTCCTGTACTTTCAGGCGATGTGGAAGTGAACTGAAATAATTTGCCATTGTTTTAAATTGACCCCGATTTCTCTTTTTAAGGAGAATTTCGGGCGTTTTTTTATAGTTATCTAATTGATTAATTACTTTTCGTATTTTTTTATGTTTTCAAGCATGTCGCTCAAACGTTCTACTTTCGATTTCGTAATTGCAACACGTCCTGAACGTATAAACTGCAACACCCCAACTGATTCACTTAATTCCTTAAACAATTCCTGAGTTTCGGCATAATGTCCCGCCTTTTGAAAAACTACAAAATCAGCATTCATTTCCAAAATGCGAATGTGATATTTTCGTATTAACTCTTCTACAGAACCCTGTTCGAACAAATTATCAGTAGCCACTTTATATAGCGCAATTTCCTGATGTACCAAATCTTCGTCGGTATTATAATATGATTTCAGAATATCAATACGTTTGTCAATTTGCTTAACCACTTTCTCAACCACGTCTTCTGTAGAAAACAGTGTAATTGTAAATTTATGAATACCTTCTAATGCAGATGGAGAAACAGATAATGTTTCGATATTCAATGCTCTACGGGTGAAAATAATGGTGATTTGTCCAAGCAGACCAACCGTATTTTCAGAGAAAACCGTTATTGTATATAATTTTTTTTCCATGATTTTCATTTTTTAAATTATTCACCTAACAAGATGTTGTCTACAGCAGCTCCGGCAGGCATCATTGGGTAAACCATACCTTTCATCTCTACATCTACCACTAACAAATAGGGTTTGTCATCTTTGAGCATATCGGCAATTGCTGCATCCAGTTCCGATCGTTCGCTTACATTTCGTCCGTCAATATTATACGCTTTCGCAATAGCCACAAAATCAGGGTTTTTCATTTTGGTAAATGAATAACGTTCTTCGAAGAACATTTCCTGCCATTGACGCACCATACCTAAGAAATGATTATTAAGTACAATCATTTTTACACCAATCTGCTCCTGAAGTATGGTTCCTAGTTCCTGAATGGTCATTTGGAAGCCACCATCGCCACTATACATCAGTACAGTACGATCGGGTGCACCCATTTTAGCTCCTATTGCTGCCGGAAGTCCGAATCCCATAGTTCCAAGTCCGCCAGAGGTAACCAAACTGCGTGTTTGACTGAATTTTGAGTAGCGCGTTGCCATCATCTGGTGTTGTCCGACATCTGTTACAACAACAGCTTTATTGTCGGTAGCTTCCGATATTTTATGAATAACCTCGCCCATTGTCAGTTCTCCCGTTGTCGGGTAAACTTCACGTTCAATGACTTTTTCAAATTCCCGATCATCATGTTGTTTGAATTCAGCAATCCATTCGGTGTGTTTTGTTAGTTTTAATAATGAAGTGATGGCAGGCAAAGTGTCTTTTACCGAGCCAAGAACAGGTGCATCTGCCTTTACATTTTTATTTAACTCGGCAGGATCAATGTCTAAATGTATGATTTTGGCCTGTTTGGCATAATGATTCAAATCGCCTGTAACGCGGTCGTCGAAACGCATACCAATGGCAATCAATACATCACACTGATTCGTCATCAGATTTGGACCTACATTTCCGTGCATTCCCAAAAAACCTTTATTGAGTTCAAAATCGGTATCCATAGCTGAAGCGCCGAGCAATGTCCATGCAGCCGGAATATCCGCTTTTTGTAAAAAGTCTTTCAATTCTGCTTCGGCTCCCGAAAGCACAACTCCCTGACCAACTAATGCGTATGGTTTTTTTGCCGAATTAATAATTTCAGCGGCCAATTCTACCTGCGATTTATTTACTTCGGGAACAGGAATGTAGCTGCGAATAAACGTACATGGCTTATATTCAAATTCAATTTCCTGAAATTGTGCATTTTTGGTAATATCCAACACAACAGGACCCGGACGTCCACTGCGTGCAATATAAAATGCACGAGCCACGGCCCACGCTATGTCTTCTGCTTTGCGGATTTGGTACGCCCACTTGGTGATAGGTTGCGAAATACCAACCACGTCAATTTCCTGAAAGGCATCGGTACCTAACAGTGGTGCTCCAACCTGACCGGTTATAACAACCAATGGTGTGCTATCCAGCATGGCATCTGCAATACCTGTAATTGCATTTGTTGCAGCAGGTCCCGATGTTACCAAACATACACCTACTTTTCCTGAAACCCGTGCATAACCTTGTGCAGCGTGTGTTGCTCCCTGTTCGTGACGGGTAAGTATATGGTTTACTTTCTTATCGTAATCGTACAGAGCATCGAAAGTGGGCATAATAGCTCCACCCGGATACCCGAAAATCGTGTCAACTCCTTCGTTTAACATCGATTCTATTAATGCTTGTGCTCCTGTTAGTTTCATATTTTTATTGACGACGGACGGCAGTCGGCTGACAACAGTCCTATCTTTGAAAATGCTAAATAGTAAATAATATAATGGTAAATGTTTTAGTCAATCATTCTCACAGCCCCTTTGTCAGCAGAGCTTACCATCGACGCATAGGCTCTGAGGGCTTTACTGACGACTCGATTCCGGTCTTTCGGCGTAAATGCATCTTTACCACGGGCGAGTTCTGCTTCGCGACGGGCATTTAATTCCTCGTCGCTCAGTTTTACATTGATTGATCGATTTGGTATGTCAATTTCAATAATATCGCCATCCTGAATTAATCCAATATTTCCTCCCGAAGCAGCTTCAGGTGAGATATGTCCGATTGATAAACCGGATGTTCCTCCCGAAAAACGTCCGTCTGTAATCAGTGCACACTCTTTTCCAAGGTGGCGCGATTTAATATAGGATGTAGGATAAAGCATTTCCTGCATTCCCGGTCCGCCTTTCGGGCCTTCGTGCGTTATAACTACCACATCTCCCGAAACAACGCTACCGTTTAGAATTCCGGTGCATGCTGAGTCCTGTGAGGTAAAAACTTTAGCAGGTCCGCTGAATTTCCATATACTTTCGTCAACTCCGGCGGTTTTTATAACACATCCATCCTGCGCAATGTTCCCTTTCAGAATTCCTAATCCGCCATCTTTTGTGTAAGCATGTTCCATGTCTCGTATGCAACCTGCAATTCTATCTGTGTCCAGTTCTTTGTATTGGGTTGTTTGTGAGCCCATTGCTAGGTTGAATTTTCGTCCGGGTGCACTTTTGTAAATTGCTTCAACTTCGTTCGAAATTTCTGTT
>JAYRXP010000606.1:0-7186 GCA_041917395.1 Paludibacter sp. | reverse complement strand
TTTTTGTCGCTAACTTTCGTAGCTATTTTGTGGAGCTGGAGGGAGTCGAACCCTCGTCCAAACAAGGAAATAATAAGCTTTCTACATGTTTATCTTCGCTTAGATTTTCGAATGCAGGCAAGACCGAAGCCACCAACCTGCACCTTATCCTTTTTGTTTCATTACGCCTCCAAGGCTAAGCGTAACTATCTTCGATTTATCCGCACTTCCTGATCGTTAGCCTCGAAGCCACGGCCGCCGGGAAATGTCTCGTTCTGGTACCTTGTACCTGAATTAAGCTAATCTACTGTGATTCGATTAAGCAGCAAGAGCGTAGTTATTTTCGCCAGTTAGATTTTTGAGACTCTGGATTTACGAGCTGTATTCTCAAAGCTCGACATGCTTACATATCAGTTCTGCCTGCTGTCAAAACCAAACAGCCCCTTTTTGTTCAATTTTCAATCATAATCTATGATTTGAAAAATCGGATTGCAAAGATAGATTATTTTTTCCAATTCACAGAAAAATCCATCAAATTCCATTCCAAATCTTTTTATACAACAGAACTGTCAGATGCTGTATTTTTGTTAATAAACTCAAAACATTGCCCACTACTGACCTGTAAATCGTTGTGTTGTATGTATCTTTGTCCCCCGAAAAGAATTCGGCTCGCTTTCAGGGCTGTTTTTCTTTCTTTATAACATAAAACGCGAAACACGAAACGTGCGACGCAAAACAAAATGGGGTGCCTTAATATTTCGGGCTGAGATCATACCCTTTGAACCTGCACGGGTAATTCCGCGAAGGGAATAAGAAAATTCATCATCCGTATCGTTTTAGGCTCTCAAAACAAAATTTATTAACTAATCATTATTAATTTGTTATGAGACACAAGTTTTTTACAGCCATTGCGCTGTTGTTTTCAGTTCTGTCGTTTGGTCAAACGACTTCTAAATCTGTATCCATAAAGAAAACAGACAGTATTTCTGCTGTTTCGTTGAAAGAACTCACCGTTAATTCGATTCGTGCCAACGAACGTTCGGCTGTTGCATACAGCACCATTCGAAAAGAAGATATCGAACAACGAAATCTGGGACAGGATATTCCGTATTTATTGGACTTAACTCCTTCGTTTGTTGCCACATCCGATGGAGGGACAGGTATTGGTTACACCTGGTTCAGAGTGCGTGGCACAGATGGAAACCGCGTAAACGTAACTATCAATGGAGTTCCATTCAACGATGCCGAATCGCATGCTTCGTATTTTGTGGATATGCCCGATTTTGCTTCTTCACTTTCATCGGTGCAGGTACAACGTGGTGTGGGAACATCTACCAATGGGGCTGCTGCCTTTGGAGCGAGTATAAATATGCAGACCGAAGGTTCGCGTCCCAAACCCTATGCCGAAATCAGTTCTTCGGTAGGTTCGTTCAATACCAACAAAAATACCCTGAAAGTGGGTACAGGTATTATGAAAAGTGGCTTTGCTTTTGATGCCCGACTTTCGAATGTGACAAGTGATGGATATTTGGATCGTGCATCGGCCAATTTAAAATCCTATTACTTTGCGGGTGGATACTACGGAGATAAAACCACACTGAAATTTATTACTTTCGGTGGTCACGAAAAAACATATCAGGCATGGTATGGTGTAATTGCCGATTCGCTGGCAACAAACCGCACCTATAATGAATTGGGAAAATATACCGACAATAATGGAAATATCAAATTCTATGACAATCAGGTTGATGACTATACACAAACACATTATCAGTTGCATTGGTCGCAGGTATTGAACCCGAATCTGAATTTTAATGCTACAGCGCACTATACCAAAGGTTCAGGTTATTACGAGGAGTATAAAGAAGGACGTAATTATAAGGAATATGGCTTAATACCAGATACAATTGCCGGTGTGGCTCAGGACGAAACAGATCTTGTTCGCCGTAAATGGTTGGATAACGATTTTTATGGAGTAACCTATTCGTTGAATTATGAATCGAAACTGATTAATGCTACATTAGGCGGTGCTGTAAACCGCTATGATGGCAATCATTTTGGAAAAGTAATCTGGGTACAGAATGCAGTAAACCTTCAGCCCGATCATGAGTACTACCGAAGCAATTCACTGAAAGACGAATTTAATATATTTGCTAAAGGTACAGCTGTGTGTTGGGAAAAATTATATGCAACAGTCGATTTACAGTATCGTCGCATTAATTACAGTCTGAATGGCGTGAGCGACCGTTATAACTCGTATACAGGAAAAATGGATACAATTACCAATGTGTATAAATTCAACTTTTTTAATCCAAAATTTGGGTTGACTTATCAGTTCAACGATGCAAATTCACTCTATGCTTCGTATTCGGTGTCACACCGTGAGCCGTCTCGCAGCAACTATGTCGATAATACTAAAAACGAAACTCCAAGACCGGAAAGATTGCGTGATTTCGAATTGGGTTATCGTTTTCAGTCACCCCGTTTTACTGCCGGAGCTAATCTGTATTATATGAAATACAAAGATCAACTAATTCTGACAGGAAAACTCAGTGAAATTGGCGAAGCATTAACTTCTAACATTCCGGAAAGTTATCGTGCTGGTATTGAACTTACAGCAGGAGTTAAAATTACTAACGGTCTTAACTGGGACGGAAATATCACGCTGAGTCGCAATAAAATTATGAATTTTATCGAAGAAGGTGTTGATGTGTATGATGCTGACTGGAACTGGTTGGATTCGCGCGATAATGTGTTGGGAACAACGGATATAGCCTATTCTCCCAATGTGATTGCGAATAGTTTGTTTACATACAAATTCAACTCGTTTACGCTTGGTCTGCACTCAAACTACGTTGGAAAACAGTTTATTGATAATACTTCGGATAACGGACGCTCGATTGATGCCTATTTTGTAAATAATCTGAATCTGGGTTATGAATTAGCATTGAAAAAAATCAAAGCAATCCAGTTTAATTTATTGGTAAACAATTTATTAAATACAAAATATGTGACAAATGGCTGGACATGGTATTCGGCTTACGTAGGTGCAGAACGTTATAACGATTTACGTTTTTTCCCGCAAGCTGGCAGGAATTTCTTAGCCTCGGTTACTCTCAGGTTCTGATTGGATTTATTCGTCAGGGAACACAAAACAGGCTGTATCAAATTTGGTACAGCCTGTTTTTTTGTAAGTTAAATGGAATTAATTCATTCCTTTGCACGCACCGCATATTCCACTGTACGAAACTTCAACACTATGAATGTCAAAACTTTCGAGTTGTGGCTTTGCAAAAAGCTCTTTGCTTAAATCAAAAATGTCGTACACTTTTCCGCAGCTTTTGCACATAAAGTGGGCATGGTTCGAAATGTCAGCATCGTAACGTGCATTTTTTTCGTCAAGTGCCAGTTGCAATACAGCTCCTTTTTCAACAAAAAGATTCAATGTGTTGTAAATGGTCGTTTTCGAAAGCGTTGGCATCAACGGACTCAACGAAGAATAAATCTCGTCGATAGTTGGATGCGTTTTGTGACTCATCAGGTATTCCATAACTGCTGTGCGCTGAACAGATGGCTTGATATCGAATTGCTTCAAATACCGATGAATTTGCATGTAATTATTCATACTAATTGATATTAAATATGTTGATTTTGAGAGTTTTAATCCCTAAAACTGTTTTTCAAATTTATAATGATTACAAAGATAGATTAAAATCACCAATTATATCTCTGATTGTGCGCTGCAAAATAACAAAACGATATAATTTTAGCTTAATTTAACTATTCGGTCGTTTTTACAAATTCGTATTGGTACAAAAAAATAAATGTGTTGCAAACTTAATTACAACACATTTATCAAAAAAAACGAAATGCGAATTATAATGCGTTGATTTCTTTCAATACATCGTTTGTAGCACGTACAGCAGCTGCACTCTTATTGAACAGTGCCATTTCTTCTTCGTTCAGTTTGTAGTCGAGAATTTCTTCCAAACCATTTTTTCCGATAACACATGGAACACCTATGCAAATATCATTTTGACCGTATTCGCCTTCGAGCGAAACACAACAAGGAATGATTTTCTTCTGGTTATGGATAATCGATTCAACCAGATAAGCTGCAGCAGCTCCGGGAGCATACCAGGCCGAAGTTCCGAGTAATCCGGTTAAAGTAGCACCGCCTACCATTGTGTCGGCAACAACTTTGGCCAATTCTTCATTGCTCAATAAATCGCTTACCGGGCGACCTTTGTACGAAGCAAAACGTGTCAACGGAATCATAGTTGTGTCGCCGTGTCCGCCGATTACCATACCTTCAATTTCGTTCGGGTTGGCGTTCAGAGCTTTACTCAAATAGCATTTGAAACGTGAACTGTCCAATGCGCCACCCATACCAATAATTTTGTTTTTAGGAAGTCCGGTAGCTTTCAGAGCAAGATAAGTCATGGTATCCATTGGGTTACTTACCACAACAATAATTGCATTCGGAGAGTATTTCAGGATGTTTTCGGCAACGCTTTTTACGATACCTGCATTTACACCAATCAATTCTTCGCGTGTCATTCCCGGTTTGCGTGGAATACCCGAAGTGATAACTACAACATCCGAATCGGCTGTTTGTGCATAATCGTTTGTGCAGCCGGTAATGGTAGAATCAAAACCTAACAATGCTGCTGTTTGTGTCATGTCGAGGGCTTTTCCTTCCGAAACGCCTTCTTTAACATCTAACATTACAATCTGATCGGCTACTTCATTGAAAGCAAGTACATTTGCACAAGTTGCACCAACATTTCCGGCGCCTACTACGGTTACTTTTGACATAATTTTTTTATTTTTTGAGGATTAATTTTGTTTCGAATTTATCGTTTGCAAAGATAAAAAACTTTCCTGAATAATTAAAGAAAAATTTCTTTAATTTTCTCCGGTTTTTATTTAATTATTCCCATTTGATTAATCGGTTTGTTTTTGTACATTTGCACGAACCCATTTATAAAAAATCCTATGTCACGATTTGTAAAGAAGAAAAAAGAATATATAGGTTTATCGCCTTACGCACTGGTTTTCAGGGGTCAAAAGAAAACAGATAAAGTTAAGTTAAATGCATTTGAGTATAATGCTGAAACGGTGCGCGAATTCGAAGTCACCACACCCGAGCAACTTCGGGAGCTGAAAACCGGCAAATCCACTTCCTGGCTCAATATATACGGTCTTGATAATGTGAAACTTATGGAATCATTGTCGGCTGCATTCACAATCGATAATTTAATTTTATCGGACGTAATGAACCCGACATCAAGACCAAAGGTGCAGGAACTTGATAGTTGTATCTATTTAAATATAAGAATGTTGAAGCAAAATAATGAAACGCTTGGGTTTGATAATCTGAGCATTATTATCACCGAAAATATACTTATATCGTTTCAGGAACAACGTGGAAATTTTTTCGAACCAATACGCGATCGAATTCGTAAACCTGCCAACAAAATTCGTAAGACAGGAACTGATTATCTGGCTTTTGCACTGCTCGATGTGGTTGTGGACAACTATATTTATATAATCGGTGAGTTAGGCGAAGAAATTGAAAATCTGGAAGAAAACATGTCAGCCGATCCCGGAAAAGTTTTCATGGAGCGAATAAATCATTACAAACGCGAACTTAATTTCATCCGGAAAGTGATTAAACCCGCTAAAGAAATGATTATCGGGCTTGCCAAACTGGAAACAGAGTTTATCAAAGATGAAAACCGCCTGCATTTTAAGGAGTTGATTGACAACATAAACGAAGCCAACGATTTGGCTGATAGTTACAGGGAAATGGTGTACGATATGCTCAATATCTACCATACTACCATGAGTACCAAACTGAACGAGATTATGCGTGTTCTGACAATTATATCGGTTATTTTTATTCCAATCACTTTTATAGCCGGCGTATACGGAACTAATTTCGACATCTTGCCCGAGTTACACTGGAAATGGGGTTATTTCGCTATGTTGGCCGTTATGGGGCTTACTGTGGTCGGGATGCTTTGGTATTTCAAACGGAAAAAATGGTTTTGAGATTTAAACCAGTCAGTAACGTCGGAATTACGACTCATAAACCAGTTTTAGTATTACAGCCGAATGTTCTGACAGCGAAACTGCGAATTTGCAATTCGATGCCATAATGGCTCTGAATTCCGAACCGGCAGGGTTTAACAGATCTTTTACACTAACTTCTTTTCCGTCCTGAAGTTTTAAGAATTCAAAAACTTCGTTGGGTATTTTAATCCGGACTTTGCTGTCGGTTGAGGCAAAGTTAGCCACAATAAGCAGCAACTCGTCGTTAAATTTGCGAAACCAGGCAAATTGTTTGTGTGTATCGAAATCGGGATTATCGAAGTTTGCGTATGTCAAATCATACATTTCACCCTGTGTAATCGCTTTTTCCGAAATCACGGTATTTAAAAGCTGTTTGTAAAAACTACGAATGTGTTTCTGCTCTTCAGTAAGCTTTTCTTCGCCGAATTTCCCATTGTTAAACCAGTTCTGAACCGATTCAATACTGCGATAGTCAAAAATTGTGGTTCGACCATCAGCGCCACTGAATCCTTCATTTTCCATGCCTTTTTCGGCTAGTTCCTGACCGGAATAAATCATTACAGGAGCTTTGGTGAGCGTGGCAGCCACCACCATTGCCGGAAACGCCAATGCTGCATTTTTGCAAAAGAAATCGGATGCAATACGTTGTTCATCATGATTTTCCAAAAAATTAAGCATGTTGTCCTGAATTCCTTCAAGTGCCTGCCAGCAATGTGTAATATCGCTTGCAGCATGATTTTCGGTCAGAATTGAACGCAATTTGTCGTACAAACCTACTTTGTCGTACAAATAATCAAATTTTCCGTTGAAAATATAATTCCGGTATTCGGCAGGATTGTAAACTTCGGCAACGAAAATTAAGTGAGGAAATTCAGATTTTAATTTTGGAATTACCCAGCCCCAAAACTCAACCGGAACCATTTCTGCCATATCGCACCTGAAACCATCAATTTTTTTTGAGCCCCAAAAGTGAAGAATGTCATACATTTTCAACCAGGTGTCGGGTAGGGGATTGAACTGTTTTTGACCACCTTCGGTGTAATTTATGCCGTAATTTAATTTCACGGTTTCGTACCAGTCGTTTATTCCGGGTGATGCCGTAAACTGGTCATTACCTGTTGCTTTGGCC
>JAYRXP010000605.1:0-10866 GCA_041917395.1 Paludibacter sp. | reverse complement strand
CGAAAAATAATGGCAGTAACAATGTGAGCGAAACATCTTCTATACGATCAACAATTAACTTACGAAACGACGGCATTGGCGGCATAATAACACCAGCCAGAAATGCGCCAAACAGCGCGTGAATACCTATGAGTTGAGTTGTATATGCCGAAACAATCAGAACCAACAGAAAAAATGCAAAAACACTTTTATTTACCACCTCACTATTATTATAAATAGCACTTATCCGGGATAAAAACGGCTTTACCACAAAGAACATCCCCAAAACATAAATTACAGAAAAAAGGATATTATACAATGAGCTTTCAAAACTTCCGGTTTTGGATACAGCAATTACGGCAGCTAAAACACACCATGCCGTAACGTCATTAAAGGCCGCACTGGCTATTGAAATGGTGCCGAGATGAGATTTTGAAAGTCCTTTTTCCTGTACAATGCGCGCCAAAACGGGAAAAGCAGTTATACTCATCGAAATCCCTATAAACAAGGCAAACGAAAGAAAATCGGTCATGTTAATCGCAAAAATCGGATAAAGGTAGTAGGCCAAAATCATCCCGAGCAGATACGGAAAAATAATACTGGTATTACTAATTACAAAAGTTACACCCATTTTATTTTTTAGCATGCTGAGGTCGAGTTCCATGCCGATAGTAAACATAAACAACACCAGTCCAACCTGACTTATGATGTAAATATTGGATAATGAATCGGCATTAAAAAGAAAACTATAAGCTTCAGGGAAAAAATATCCGAGCAGAGAGGGCCCCAAAACGATACCTGCCAAAATTTCACCAATAACGGTGGGCTGACCCAGTCTGACAAAAATAAAACCGAATATTCTGGAGACCAAAAGAATAGAAATTATTTGCAACAACAACATGGCTGCAGGTTCAGCTATGTTATGCATAACTGAGGTCATAAAAAGACCAAAAATCGAATTTTTATCACTTATCTGCTGTTGCACACGTTCTCCGTGAACCTGAAATTTATCTGCACTCTCAAAAAGAAGAAAGCTGAAAACAATAAATAAAACTATTGTTATGCTATAAAAAATCCATATTTTTTTCTGAGTGTTTTGCATGGATAATATACCTGTTTGATTAGAAAAAGATTGTTCGGACTGATTTTTTACCGTTGAACAAAAACCTTGTTTTGTTTGTTCGGCGCGAGGATAATCCGGACTGTGATTTTAGTGCAAAAGTAGTGTTTTTTAGCGACATTGATAATTTAAACGAAGTAAAATCTTACGTTTCTGTTTCTTATTTCTTTTTTTTGAGTAATTTTGCAGTTCACTTTTTTAACAATAAAATAATAAAAAATTCATGCAGGAAGTCAGTAGTGTTTTTTGGTTAGGGTTTGTGGCGTTTGTAATTATCATGCTTGTGCTCGATCTTACGGTGTTTCACAAAAAAGATGAAGTAATGAAAGTAAAAACAGCATTGCTTTGGAGTGCATTCTGGATTGGTTTGGCTGTGCTTTTTAACATCGGTGTTTACGTTGTTGGCGGCAACCTGTGGGGCGAAGAAATAGGCAAGCAAAAAGCGCTCGAGTTTCTGACAGGTTACCTTATCGAGGAATCGCTCAGTGTCGACAATTTATTTGTTTTCATAATGATTTTCAGCTTCTTCGGCATCGAAGCTAAATATCAGCACCGCATTTTGTTTTGGGGTATTATTGGGGCTATTGTAATGCGTGCCATTTTCATTTTTGCGGGAGTAGCCATTATCGAAAAATTTGCGTGGGTAATGTATATTTTCGGAGCTTTCCTGATTTATACCGGTATTCACATGCTGTTCGAAAAAGACGATAAAAAAGATTTCGATCCGAATAAGAATATAGCCGTACGGATTTTCAGAAAAATAATGCCCGTAAGCGACGATAAGTCGCACACCAACTTTTTTGTTCGCAAAAACAAAGTGCTTTATGCCACTCCGTTTTTCATCGCATTGTTATTAATCGAGGTATCCGATTTGATTTTTGCTATCGATTCTATTCCGGCAGTACTCTCGGTTTCGAAAGATCCGTTTATCGTTTACACATCGAATATTTTTGCCATTTTGGGACTTCGTTCACTTTATTTTGCGTTGAGTGGTGTTATGCAGTATTTCCGTTATCTGAAATATGCACTGGCATTTATCCTTTCGTTTATCGGTATTAAAATGTGTATCAACGAATTTACCAAAGAAATGGGATATGCATTTCATATCAGCAATTTTGTTTCGCTCGGCGTAATTGTTTCGGCGCTCACTATTTCTATTGTAGCCTCGGTTATTGTTGAAAAAAACAAAGCGACCGCCTGATAAACTTCAGACAGACCTGACAACAAAAAAGGATTGAGCGAAACACTCAATCCTTTTTGCTTTTTAAAACACCTGATAATCTATTGTTTATTATAAAATTTGAGAGCCTCGGGTAATGCGGCTTTCATGTTCTTAATCCTGTTCTCATCCGATGGGTGTGTGCTCATAAATTCGAACGCCGAACCTTTACTGTTGGCCGCCATGCGTTCCCAGAATGCAACAGCCTCGTTGGGGTCGTAACCTGCCATTGCCATAAATATAAGCCCGAGTTTATCCGCTTCGTATTCGTGTTTGCGGGAGTATGGTAAAATTACTCCTACCTGCGCTCCGATACCATAAAGTACGTTGATTGTCTGCCGTGTTGCAGCCGATTTGTTGGCCAAAAGCATATCGGCAATACCGGAGCCAAACTGAGCTGCCATCTGCTGACTCATACGTTCGTTAGCATGTTTGGCCACCGCGTGTGCAATTTCATGTCCCATAACTACGGCCATTCCGGCTTCGGTCTTTGTCATTGGTAAAATTCCTTCGAAAAACACCACTTTACCGCCCGGCATACAAAATGCATTTACCGACGTATCCTGCACCAAATTAAACTCCCATTTCAGGTTGGCCACTTCTTTTTCCAAACCATTTGTTTTCAGATAATTTTCGACTGCCTGCGAAATGTTTGTTCCCACTTTTTTTACCAACGCAGTCTGCACAACGTTTTTCGAAGCCGGAACCGAATCTACAAATTGCTTATAGGCAGTGGCACTCATAGATAAAACCTCAGCATCCGACACAAGCAGAAGTTGTTTCCTTCCTGTCAGAACCACACTTGAACAGGCAGTGATTAACACCGTCAAAATCGACAAGAATAATATTTTTTTCATAACCGGATAAAATTTGAATGTTGATATGTTGATTTAAAAAATTATCTTTGCAAAGATAAAAACACTTTTTAAAATTTATGCTGTTAAACTTGTTTTTGTTTCAAAAAACACCTTTATTTTACACAAACACATGCCGGACATAATTAAAAACTATTGGAAATCAATACTTTTTACACTGCTTATTTTTTACCTGTCATTTGCAAAACCTGCAACCTTCAGGGATGTAAACGTAATCAACCTGACCGATAAGACAGCGCATTACCTCATTTACGTCATGTATGGGATGATCATTATTTGCGATTTTTTGCGAAAAAACCGGACAACATACGCTAAAACCGCCTTTGTCGGGTTTTGTATTGTTTTTCCGATTATTCTGGGAGGAATTATCGAAATCATACAGGAAACTTTTTTCAAACCCCGTTCAGCCGAGTGGATTGACTGGTTAGCCGACATATCGGGAATCCTCACGGCGTGGCTGTTAATGACTATCTTACGCAAATACACCAAAATCTTTTCTAAATTACTATGACAACTGAAAACCTGCGCTATCGGATTGGAATAACACTCATCAAAGGCATTGGGAATAGTCTGGCTAAAAACCTGATTGCTTACGTTGGTTCGGAAGAAGGTGTTTTTAAAGAAAGCCGGAAAAATCTGGCAAAAATACCCGGAATCGGCGAAGTGCTTTCGCACGAAATTGCCAATGCCGACGTGCTTAAACGAGCCGATCAGGAAGTAGAATTTATCCTTAAAAATAAAATTGTACCGTATTATTTTACCGAAAAAGAATATCCTTTCCGGTTAAAAGAATGTGCCGATGCTCCGATAATGATTTATACGCGTGGCAATTGCAGCCTGAATGATGGACGGTTCATAGGATTGGTTGGAACGCGAAATGCCACCGAAACAGGCAAGGAAAACTGCCGGAAACTAATTCAGGATTTGGCACAACAATTACCAAATACCATAATTGTGAGCGGATTGGCTTACGGTATCGATATTTGTGCGCACAAGGCGGCTGTTGAGTACGGTTTGCCAACTATTGGTGTTGTAGGTCACGGACTCGACCGTATTTATCCGGCTGCTCACAGGCCTACGGCTGTGAAAATGGTCGAAAACGGAATGTTGCTTACCGAATATCTGAGCGGTACCAATCCCGATCGTCAAAACTTTGTTCAGCGCAACCGCATTATTGCGGGACTTTGTGATGCTACAGTGGTCGTGGAGTCAGCAGTGCGTGGCGGTGCGCTTATTACGGCCGAAGTGGCTAATGACTACAATCGCGATGTGTTCGCATTTCCGGGTCGTGTGGGCGACGAATGGTCTGCGGGCTGTAATGCGTTGATTAAAAACAATAAAGCATCGCTGATTGAATCGGCTGAAGATATTCTGCGTTTTATGAATTGGGAAAAACAGGAAATCTCAAATGCGGCAAACATTCAGACCACTTTATTTTTGGATTTAACGGAGGAAGAGCAAAGTATTGTAACTATGCTCCGTCAGTTCTCCGATGGGCTACAACTAAACGAACTGGCCATAAAACTTGAAATTCCCGTAAGCCGGATTTCGTCTATGCTCCTCGAGATGGAGTTTAAAGGTATTGTGAGATGCCTGCCGGGAAATGTTTATAGAATAGTAAAATAAAACCCCTAACCCCTGAAGGGGAATAAGAAATGTATACAAAAGAAGAAGTAAAGCAGTTAAAAAAAGAATTCTGGGAAGGATTTGGAGTGTATTGCAGCCAGATTCCGGCACTCAGACGCCGTAAAAGCAAATTTATGCTTTACAATACCAAGATGAAAGGTGTGGAGCTTAAGTTTGACGCTACGCGCGAAGGAGCGTATGTTATTCTGGAAATTAATCATCACGATGCTGTGAAACGCTTTGAACTTTATGAGAAGTTTGAAATGTACAAATCATTGATGGAGAAAAGCTTCCCGGATGGACTTATTTGGGACTTTGCATACATTCGCGAGTGCGGCACCGAGGTTTGCCGTATTTACACCTGTAAAACCGGTATCGACATTCACCGACACATTCAGTGGATGGATTTCTACAAATTTATGTCCGACGAAATGCTCAAACTCGAAAAAGCATTTCGTGTAGTAAAAGAGGCAATTGAAGATTAGTTTATAGTCGAATAAATGTCGTTTACTTCTAATTTTGCAATTTCACCCATCACAATCGGCAGGTTATAATCCACATGTCCCGCAGGGAAGTTAAAGCAAACCGGATACGAATAATCCTTCACGGCATCCGCAATAATTTCCGAAATACTCATTTTCATTAGCGGATCTTCATCGCAGTCGCTGAACTGCCCGACAATCAGTCCTGAAATTTTGGACAGTGCGCCACTGAGACGCAACTGTTGCATCATGCGGTCGATGTGATAAGGCTTTTCGGCAATATCTTCCAGAAACAGAATGTTCCCTTCGTATGGTAAGTCAAACTCAGTTCCAATCATTCCGGCCAGTACCGACAGGTTTCCTCCAATCATTCTGCCTTCGGCTTTTCCGTTGCGGTTCTGTTTGTGTCCTTCAATTTGGTAATGTGGCATTTTGCCGAAAAGTATGTCTCTGAGCATCAAAACCTGTTCGCTGTCGGCAGGCAATTCCGTTAAGTGTTTTGCCATTATGCCGTGAACCGACGCGATATTCAGATTCGAAATGGCATTGTGCAAAATAGTAATATCACTAAA
This sequence comes from Paludibacter sp., assembly GCA_041917395.1. Lineage (GTDB taxonomy): Bacteria > Bacteroidota > Bacteroidia > Bacteroidales > Paludibacteraceae > Paludibacter. The sequence continues at coordinate 4,993 of JAYRXP010000605.1, read as the reverse complement.
ACCGATTAGCCATTTGGGGTTTGTGCTGAATTTTGCAAAATCTAGTTTATCAATGATTTGTGCAACGCCATAGCCGCCCCGACTACACAGAATTGCCCGTACGTTCGGGTCGTCAAGCGCAGCCTGTAAGTCGGCAATGCGTTGTTCTTTCGTTCCGCCAAACCGTCCGTACTCATTGCGGGCAAAATCACCTTCCGTCACTTGTAAATCCCAACTCATAAGCACTCGTTTAGCACCATCAATAAATTGAGAATCTATAGCACCCGAGGGAGAAACAATACGAATTTGATCGTAAGATTGAAGGAATTGAGGAATCATCTTGAGTATTTTGGTTGGTTGAATTACAAAAGTAATAAAATTTGCTGAGTTTTAAATATACGCTTTTTTTCGTATTTTTTTTTAGCAACGCACCAAGTATCTTTGCCAACGTAAAATAATTGCATTTCTTTTATGCAAAAGCACAAATCGTTTGTATTATTTCAATGAACTTAATTTAATTAATCAAAAAAACAAAAAATGAATTTTATGAACTACTTTAAGATTTTCTCGATCATTTCAGTTTTCGCTCTTATTTCATGTGATCTTTTGGAAGATCCTTCGACAGAGCCTGAAAAGCCATCGGCTCAACCAACTTTCAGCAGCAATTACAGTGTATTGTGGGCAACAAAAACAATTTCATCCGTCAGTGTTGGTGGGTTAGGCGATTTAGGCGTTGACATTGGGGATACGCAAATAGAAATTGGGCTTGCATTTGCGGGCTTTATGGATGGTGGCAAGTTTGTACCTGCCGGCAAAGTAACAGCTGCAGGCACCGAGCTTAAAATGCAATCGAACAATACGTACATCAACGAGCCATCGGCTCTCAATCCACAAGGTATGGATTTTTCGGGAAATGTAAAATGGGTTGTTGAGGGAAACGATAAAATTTCGGCTGTAAACTACAGCGTATCCAAAAGCTTTCCAACAGCAACAGGCTTTGATGCCGCATCTACACTCGACAGATCGACTGCATACACAGTTAGCCTCAAAACAGTTACAAGTGCCGACTCCATAATTTACATGATCAATGATATTGTAAAAACCGTTGGTGGCTCGGTGAAATTTGTAACCTTTACTCCCGAAGAATTAAGCAAACTTAAAAAAGGAAGTGGATTTGCTCAGGCCGCCCCTTACAATTACGAGTTTAAAAAATTTGGTAAAAATGACTTTGTGCTTGGCAATCAAATTGTATACAGCAAACTTATAACTATCAAATAGTTCAACTTTAAAAATAAATTTTCAATTACTCAATTAAACATCAAAAATTATGACAAAAAAAAGATTACTCTCACTGATGGTTGTTGCCATATTTGGCATCGCAGGTTTATTTGCACAAGAGTTTTCGAAAGGAGACAAAGTAGCAAATCTAAGCATTGGCCTTGGTAGTTCAGTTTATTCTGGTATTGGAGGTGGAATACCACCAGTTGGCGCATCGTTCGAATATGGAGTGAAGGACGATTTATTTAACGAAAAATCTCACTTGGGTATAGGTGGATACGTTGGCTTCACATCGGCCTCGCAGGATATTATGGCTATGAAAATCGCTTATTCGAGTATTATTGTTGGCGCTCGGGGTGTTGTACACTACGATTTGGTTGACAATCTTGATACTTACGGAGGCGTTTTGTTAGGTTATAACATTGCAAGTTCAAAAGTAACAGGGGGAACATTACCTATAACTCCAGCATCGTATGGCGGATTGGTATACGCTGGTTTTGTTGGGGCACGCTACTACTTCACGCCCAAACTTGCGGCAATGGCCGAGCTGGGCTACGGTGTTGCACTGCTTAATATCGGTATTTCACTGAAATTATAATTTCGAAGCCTTTTATTTAAAATAATCCCACAACGAAAGCAGTCACAACTTCAACAAAAATTGTAGTTGTGACTGCTTGTTTTTGGACACATACAGCAAAACTCTCAACTATTATCCTGTTACGTATTGTAGCTATAATTAGGACAAAAACTGCATTATTTACGATTAGAATTATGGAATTTCGCAATTCGCCAATTGTCCGAAAAGTATATTTTTCTGAAGTAAGAATACGAACATTTTCGTATTGCAATGGCTCATAAAGTAGCCTATTTTTGTAACCAACAGATTATAAAACAAAAAAGTTTCTATCTCCGATTAAACGGCAAATCAGAACATAACTTGCAACTATATTGTTATGAGCGTATTGTAATTCTTATTCTCGGATGTTGTTATGACAAATTGACAAAATAATGCTTATGCTTAAATACCTCTTGTTTATATTCACAACGATTCAACCTTTTGTCATACTTTCGGCAATAAATACGGACAGTTTAACTACAATTGTAGCTACCACCAAAAGCGACTCCGTAAAAGTGTCGGCGCTTAACGAGCTTGCTTTTGCTTCGAGTTATAGTAACGCCGAACAGGCTCTGAAATACCTTGCTGAAGCTGAGAAAATTGCACTTTCGAAAAAATTAAATTATGGCTATACGCAACTGCTTGGCATAAAAGCCATTGTGTATGATATTGGAGGTAAACAGGATTCGGCACGTTATTATTTTAAATTGTCGTACAAACTCAGCAAACGTTACAATTACAAAAACTTAGAAGTAAAAGCCCTGAATGGATTAGGCATGAACAGTTGGAATTCGGGTCAACTCAAAACCGCTTTGCAGTATTTTTTTACCGCTTTACGCCTCAACGATGGCATACAGCCACCAAAACAACTTAGCCCATCCATTTTTTACAACAATATTGGCTTAATTTATCAGGAAATGTTTCTGTTTGATAAAGCGTTGATTTATCATCAAAAAGCCTATAAAATAAGGGTTGACAATAAACTTATCAAAGAAACGGCTTCGTCGCTCAACAATATCGGAATTTGTTACAAAGGCATCGGAAAATTAAATGTAGCAATAGCCACTTATAAAAAAGGTATTGCAGTTGCAAAATCATCTGAAAACTATGTTGATTATTACAGGCTGATAAATAACTTAGCTAACGTATATATTACACAATCTGACTATCAGCAAGCTATAAAAATCCTATATTCCGTATTATCAAAAAGCAGGGAAACGGGAATTAATCAACGAACATTGATAAATATTTATGGAAGTATAGCAAAGGCGTATTCAGGGAATAAACAGCCACATGAATCGCTTGCTTATGCTAAAAAAGGACTCGAAATTATTAAAAAGAACCCCGGACTTGCAGCATTCGCTGAAGATATATATCAGTCTCTTATTAAAAACGCTTATATTGTTGGCCAAAATGAAGATGGGGATAACTATTTTGAAGAATACAGAAAAACATTGGATATTAAGTTTTCGAAAAACAATGCTGCTGCCATGGCCGAAATGGAGTTAAAATATCAAAGTTTAAGCAATAAAAAGAAACTTTTAGAAATGGAAACCGAAGCCGAAGAGTTGAAAATTATTTACCTCTCCATTTCCACGTTTGCTTTTCTTATCGGATTAATAGGTATAATTCTGTACCGACAACAGCGTATAAAACGCAAACAACAGGAGTGCGAATTTGTGTACAAAAGCGAAATTGCCGAAGTTGAAAGTCGAAATATGCTTCAGCAACAGCGCATTAGCATTTCGCGCGATTTGCACGACAATATTGGGTCGCACCTTTCGTTTATCATTTCATCCATCAATAATTTGATGTACAAATACAAAAATCAGAACCCTGCGTTGATTGAACAGCTCAAAAATATCGAATCGTTTGCAGCCGAAACAATTGTTGAGTTGCGCGATACGATTTGGGCAATGGATGTGGAGAAATTCCAATTCGAAGACCTGAAAACCCGATTGATAAGCTTTATCGAAAAGCAGCGAAGCGTGAATCCCGATTTCAATATTGAATTTGAGGTGGATGAAAAACTGTATGAACCTTCGCTCAATTCGTTTGCCGGAATTACCATTTATCGTATCATTCAGGAGTTTACAAATAATACGCTGAAACATGCGAATGCATCTAAACTAATTATTGCTATTAAAAACGAAAATAATTTTTTAGATATTATGCTCAAAGATAATGGCGTTGGGTTCGATTTGGCAACCTGTAGTCGCGGGCACGGGCTTTACAATATGGAGAAACGCTGTAAAGAACTGAATGGCGATATATTTATGCATTCGGAACCCGGCAAAGGAACGACCGTAAATCTGACATTTAACACCGAATTTTTAAAATAATTATGATAAAAGTAGCTTTAGTCGACGATAATAGCTTTTTACGGCATACCGTATTAGAAAAATTGCAGTTTTTCGATGATATTTCATGTAAATTTGTGGCCGAAAATGGTCGCGATTTATTAGCCAAAATGGATAAAAATCAGACCATTGAGCTGATTTTAATGGACATTGAAATGCCTTTGATGAACGGAATAGAAGCTACTGCCGAAATTAAACGGTTGTATTCGCATGTAAAAGTAATTATTCTGACCGTTTTCGATACTGACGAAAATATTTTTAAAGCCATAAAGGCCGGTGCCGACGGCTATTTGCTCAAAGAAATTACGCCCGACGAACTTTATAAAGCTATTGTGGATACGATGAACGGTGGCGCATCTATGACACCTTCCATAGCGCTCAAAACCCTGAAAATGTTTCGTCAGCCTGTCGATTTTGAGGCTGAGCAAAACAACCCCGACCTGAAACTTACCGACCGCGAAATAAAAGTGCTCGAACAATTGGCAACCGGCATTAAATACGAACAAATTGCCGCAAACCTCTTTGTTTCGACCGGCACTATTCGCAAGCATATCGAAAACATCTACTTCAAACTTCAGGTACACAACAAGTTGGAAGCCATTCAAAAGGCAAAAAACAATAAACTTATCTAAAAATATACGAAATTCTTCGTATTGCCGACGCATATCCATTCAAATATCTTTGCAGTATTGGTTTTACTGTAAATTTAATTTGAAAATGAATAAAAGATATGTGTTAATTCCGTTATTCTTCCTGGTTG
>JAYRXP010000604.1:0-1962 GCA_041917395.1 Paludibacter sp. | reverse complement strand
TTAATGGATGAACGCTCACGTGAATTATGTGGCGAAGGTTGGCGAAGAATCGACCTGATTCGTATGGGAAAATTCGTTTCCACCTTGAAGAATATGAAACGTGAAGCTCAGGCTGGTTCACCTTATTACTATTTCAACAGATCTGCCGGCACTATAGCTGATAATCTGGGTGATGATAGTCATAAAATGTGGTATCCGATACCTAAAAGAGAAATTGCAGTTAATCCGAACCTGATTCCTAATCCGGGATACGGAAACTAAAAAACAAATCAGAAAATGGTAAAGAAGATTCTTTTTATTTCTATAATTCTCTGTTGTTCTGCTATGTCCGGAGCACAGCTTACTGCACTCAAGCCTTTACTCGATGCGCAGAAGAATAATGCTGTGATTGATATACCCTACGGAAAATACTTGATAGACACACAAAATGGTGGTGGATACGCTTTTAATAACCTGACTAACGTTACAATTAATCTGAATGGCTCCGAAATAATTTGCAATAAAGCCAGTAATGTATTCACGTTCAGTAATTGTACAAATGTAACGGTAAAAGGATTTTCGGTCGATTTTGATCCACTTCTGTACACACAGGGTGTTATTACGGCTGTCGATGCGGCAAAGATGTGGTTCGAGTTTGTAGTAGATGCAGGTTACCCGATAACAAATATTGAAGCAAGCAGAACGCAGTTTTTTGACTCTTCGACCCGTGAATTAAAAAGAAACTCGATCACAACATACAGTGGAAGTTTTACGCTTTCGGCTGTTGCTGGCAACGCTCGTAAATTCAGAGCAAATAAAGCGTATTACTGGGATGCATTCGAGGCTGTCGGGGATTTAGTGGTTATGAATTGTACCGGTTCTGGGCATGCGTTTTATATGTATAAATGTCAGGATATGAGTATTGAAAATGTAACTTTATACGGAGCTGCAACTTTTGCGTTCTTTGAAAACGAAACAAATAATTCGCATTATCTGAATTGTAAAGTTACTTTAAAGAAAAACGAACCTGAACGAACTTCGACTCGCCTCAGATCATCGAATGCTGACGGTATTCATAGTAAAAATGCCAAAAAAGGGCCAACCATCGAAAATTGCGAAGTGCTGTACGGTGGCGACGATTGTATTGCAATAAATGGTGCAATGTATCCGGTTTATGCCATTGACGCTGCAAATAAAACCATTTCGATATTAAGCCCTGCATCTTCTTCGTACCTTATCGCTGGTGATTCGGCTCAGTTTGTTTCTTATGCCGGCAAAAAACTGGGAGTTGCAAAAATGGAAATTACGCGTTCGGCTACGCCAACTTCGGCAAATATTTCTACATTTCTTACTAAATATCCATATTTGCAAAACAACGATACTTACACCTATGGTATTCAGGTGCGAGTAAACGAAGTCCCTGCAGAGCTAGCGGTTGGCGATATAATTTATTCGCGCGATAAAACAGGAGCAGGTTTTGTAATCAAAAACAATACGGTCGGACATATTCGTTCGCGTGCTATATTGATAAAGGCCTCCGATGGCGAAATTACGGGAAACACGATTTCCGATTGCGAAATGGGTGGAATTGTTATTTCTCCGGAGTACGATTGGATGGAGGCCGGATTTTCGTCGAATCTTGAAATAAGCAACAACACCATTACCAATTGTATGTTTGGTCGTTCGTCTACGAGTGGGAAGGCCGGTGCTATCAGTGTTATGTGTGTTGGAGCTAATCGTTCCATAGCTCCACTCGGGGCTTACAGTAATATTTCGATTCACAACAATACCGTGAAGAACTGCCCTCGGCCATGTGTAGTGGTAACATCGGTGGATGGACTCAGCTATTTCTCCAATACAATTTCTCCTGATTTGGCTACAATTCGCACTCACGGGCAAACTTATGGTGTTCCGAACAATGTAGACTTTTGGTCAAAAAACGTGACACTTAACAACAATACCGGGTTATTAACTTTACCCGAT
>JAYRXP010000603.1:0-2121 GCA_041917395.1 Paludibacter sp. | reverse complement strand
GGTGGCAAAGAAACAGTCTTTTTTCGATGCACACAAACTGAAAAATATGTTTTACAACCTGTTTTTTGGTGTTGTTTATGCTGTCTGTTTTTGGTCTGTTTCTTAAGTTGTTGATTTATAGTGAGTAATGATTTATTGTGTCCGAAGTGCAAATAAATTTTAATTTCTTTCTTTTTTAACGTTGTTTTTCGCCTTTTTCTGTTTTAGTTTCTGTTGATTTCAGATCGAATGCCTGTAAAATAATTAGTAACAACAATCTTTTGTCTGAGGCTTTGTAGCGTGTTTTTCAAGAAAATAATATTGTTAAATGTTTGAATGTTTGGGCTTTATGTTTCGATGTTACAATTCTGTTAAATTTTCAAATTACATATTTCGTCTGATTATTTTTTATACTTTTGCAACGCATTATTGTAATAAAGATTTCAATAGTATTACATTCGGAAAAAAATAAACGTAGCGTCGTTCAGGTATAATAATTCGATTATAAATTAAATAAAACAAACACAATGAACAGTTTTTTAAGTGTATTTACTCCAAAAGAGCCAAAGTTTTTTCCAATTTTGAAAGAAATGTCCACCGTTATGATTTCGGCTTCCGAAATTATGATTGAATTTTTGAAAAACTACGATCACGAAACTGCAAACGATTATTACCTGAAAATTAAAGAGCAGGAGAAAAAAGGAGATGCTCTGTCTGACAGGGTTTTTGATGAACTGAACTCAACGTTTATCACTCCGTTCGACCGCGAAGATATTCACCATCTTGCCAACAAACTGGATGATGTTACGGATATTGTAAACAGCTGTGCCAAAAAAATTGTATTGTACAACCCGAAACAAATGCCCGGAAGTGCAGTTGAACTTGCGTTGGTACTCAACAAATGTGCAAAAACAATCAGCAATGCGGTTGACGAGTTGGATATTCTTAAAAAATCGCCTAAGGATGTAAAAGGTTACTGCAAGGATTTGCATGATTTGGAGCACGAAGCAGACGACGTGTACGAAAAATTCCTTATCGAACTTTTTGAGAATGAAAAAGATGCAATCGAGGTAATTAAACTCAAAGAAATTATGTCGGAACTCGAAAAGTCGACCGATGTGGCGGAACTTGTTGGTAAAATTATCCAGACTATTATTGTAAAATACGCATAACCCTTTATTATAATCTACAAAATGACACTATTAATTACGGTTATAGTATTGGCATTGATGTTCGACTTTATCAATGGTTTCCACGATGCGGCGAATTCAATTGCGACTATTGTTTCCACTAAGGTTCTTACACCATTTAAGGCTGTGTTGTGGGCCGCTGCATTTAATTTTGTGGCTTTTTTTATTGCCAAATACATAATTGGAGAATTTGGTATTGCCAATACAGTTTCGAAAGCTGTAATTGAACAATACGTAACCCTTCCGGTTATTTTTTCAGGCATTGTGGCTGCAATATTGTGGAACCTGCTCACCTGGTGGCTGGGAATTCCGTCTTCGTCGTCGCATACGCTTATTGGTGGATTTGCCGGCTCGGCAATTATGAGCACGATGATTGCCAACGGATTTACCACGATGGGTTTTGAGTCGATAAAAGCCGATGTGATTATTAAAATTGCTTCGTTTATATTTCTGGCTCCGATCATTGGTATGATTGTTTCGTCAATTCTGACGGTTATAATAATGCACCTGTTTAAAAAATCGAATCCTCATAAAGCCAATAATTTATTCAAAAAGTTACAGTTGGTTTCTTCCGGGCTGTTTAGTATTGGTCATGGTTTGAACGATTCACAAAAAGTAATGGGTATCATTGCGGCTGCTCTGTTGGCTGCTTATAATCAGAATGGTATTGATATGGGCGTACGTGAAATAGGAAATATGCCAGACTGGGTTGCATTTGCCTGTTTTGCTGTAATTTCGCTTGGTACTATGTCGGGTGGCTGGAAAATTGTAAAGACAATGGGATCGCGTATCACTAAAGTTACTCCGCTCGAAGGTGTAGCTGCTGAAACAGCCGGAGCGCTGACACTTTACCTTACTGAATTACTTAAAATTCCGGTGAGCACTACGCATACGATTACCGGCTCTATTATCGGAGTTGGGGCAGTTAAACGTCTGTCAGCTGTTCGTTGGG
>JAYRXP010000602.1:0-3797 GCA_041917395.1 Paludibacter sp. | reverse complement strand
GTGGAATTATTGTGGTAAACCGCAGTCAGTGCAGTACAGGTGCTGTGGAAATGGGACGTTACGAAACCAGCCTGAATCTGATGCACGCCGGCGTGTTGAGTGCTCACGACTGTACCATCGAGGCTATTGTGACGAAACTAATGTATTTATTGGGTGAGTTTTCGCAACCGGAGCAAATAAAACAAAAACTAAGCATTAGCCTTTGTGGTGAAATGACTGTTAGTTAAGTTTAAAACAAACTACGAAGTTTCTTACTGACTGCGATCTTTGCCTCCAGCCATCTGTCTTTATAAATTAAATGAACCGCAGCCAAATAAATAAGCGCGAATGCAATTGCCTCAACCACTAGCTTTACAATCGGCTGATAGTCTGCGTAGTTAAACAAAAATACCACCATTCCTGTAAGTACCGATATGATGAGCGTAGTACTTATATCCAATAATTGATGCCGCAGATAATGATTTATCGACTTTTTGATAAGTAACACCGACACACCATAAGCAATCGTATTGGCCACAATCAACCCAGCCAGCATAACTTTTATTCCGAACGAAAATGTGGCTACAATAGACAAAACAATCAGCAGTTTTTTGAAAATTTCAAGTTTAAATGTGTTTTTCGATTCGCCACGCGCATTAAGTATATTTACATTAATGGTATAAACCGGATAAAACAAATTGGAAACAATAAGTAACTGAAACAGCACGACAGACTCCAGCCATTTTTCGGTAATAAGCGATATAATTATTGGCCTGGCTGCCACAACCAGAAACACCGTCAAAGGAAAAGTCAGCATGGTTACCGATGTAACTAACCTGCGGTAAATACGTAAAAGCCGGGGTTGGTCGTCGTGAACCTGAGCAAACACCGGAAAAGTACCGGCAGAAAGTATGTTATTCGAAGCCACATTTACTGTTTCGCTGTATTTATTGGCCTGTGTGTAATATCCTACATTTTTCACCGTATCGAATTTACCGATCAACAAGGTGTACAAATTCACAAAAATCACATTCAGAAGCGTTTGTCCAAAGATACCAACGGAAAACTTCCAGCTTTCTTTAACAAAATTCCACGAAAAAGTCAGCGAAGGTTTCCATCTGAGAAAAAACGGAAAAATAAGCGCTTTGGACACGTGAAAACTAAGCTGCTGGAAAACCAAAACCCAAATGCCATAGCCTTTAAGTGCCAAAACCAGAGCTATGCTTGCACTGATTGTTACACTGATGATATTCACAAGTGCCGTTGCCTTAAAATTCAGGCGTTTGCTGAGTTGAGTTTGTTGTATGAAGTAAAACGAAAAAACAATGATGGACAAAAATAACACCCTCGCTACACTTGTAAGTGTTGGTAAATTAAAAAACCGAACGATAAAAGGCGTTGAAAAATAAAGTATGAAATACAGAACTACCGACAATAAAAAATTGATATAGAACATGGTACTAAAATCGACCTGAGTGGCGTCCTTTTTTCTTATAAGCGCCTGCGCAAAACCACCATCGATAAGTACCGTAGAAATACCAACAAAGAAAAACAAAATCCCGATTTGACCAAAATCCTCAACGTGCAATATGCGTGCGAGAAATATCCCGATAAGCAACTGAATAAACTGCAATCCAAACACATTGACCGTCGACCAGGCCAATCCGTTTATCATTTTATTTTTAAGTCCGTCACTCATACATCGGTATATAAAGTTTGCAAGGTTTAAAAGTTATGAGAAATGCAGTTTTATAGCTGATAAAAGTGTCAGAACCTGAAAACGTTCGCCCCAGTTTCCGTTATCAAACAGCCATTTGCAATCGCTAAGCAACTCACTATCATCAATTACTTCAATATTTTGATTAAAATAATCGAAAAACGATTGTGCCAACTCTTTGTTTTCGTCAAGCCAGTAATCAAACGGATTCATTCCCGATTTTAATTTACCCGATAATTTGTCGAAAAACTTCAGACTCATTCTTTTGTAATAACCCGGTGCAAGATATTTTTTATTATTCAGCGAGATAAGCGGCGAAACACCCGTTTTTTCCCACGGATATGCGGCAAATTCCTTATTTTTAAGCGCTATCCAATCGATGTAAATTTTTTGCTTAAATTTCAGATTATCAGGTATCGAATAGCAATAGCTCAAAAAGTCGACATCCAGAAACGGCGAAACACTTTGCGAGTAAACATCTAAGTAATAGTTTCCATTCATTGCACCCATAAATGCCCGTCCGTAAAATTTATACAGCTCCTCCGATTCGTAATTTTGCTGTACAGAGGCGATATAACGCTCCGCTTTTGCCAGTAGTTTTGACGAATAAACACTTGCCGAAAGAGCAGGCTTAATGCTGTAAGGCCTCGAAAGAAACGAACCGAGCACAGCATCACCGATTAAACCTGTGTGAATTAGGCCATAATCGTCGAAATTCATATTTTTGCACGATTTCAGCACGTGGGCTCCGCCCGAAAAAAGTATCAATCCATCGTTGTACGATACAATTTCATCAACATTTCGAAGATAATTTCCGTGGTCGAGCGACTGAAACAGAAATTCATGCCGGTGATCAATGGCAATTTTTTTTGCAATTTGCTCATCCAGATAATTGGCTTGTGAAAACGTGAAATTGAGTTGGTCGGTATAGCCCATTTTGTGTGCCATAAGCACCGTCATGCGCGAGTCCAAACCGCCGCTTAATGTGGCTATATGTTTGTAATTGCATGCTTTATCCTTTTCAAATTCACGCTGAATGGCCTGCCTGAAAAGTTCGTCAACCTTATCCACAATTTGTTCTTTCGAATCGGTTGTACGTTCAACATTTCTCAAATGAAAATAGTTGGAAATATTCGATTTGCCGTTTTTATATTCCAGATAGCAACCCGGCATAAGGCGTGTAACTCCTTCGACAAGCGTTATTTCGTTGAGCATAAATCCACTTGTAAGCAACGAATAAGCAGCATCCTTTTGTAAGTTACGTGGAATTTTAAGTTCGCTCATAAGCGTCGAAACACGATTAAGCTCCGAAGTAAAAATCAGATAATCCGTATTTTCGAAAACGAACACGCGCTTTGAGCCCGTCTGATTTGTAAAAATCAACCAACTATCCGCTTTTTTATCGTAAATAAAACCACTAAAATCGCCCCGTAATTGCTTTACAAAATCGCTGCCGTATTTTCCATAAAGTGCTGTCAGCAATTCGAGAACCGAAATTTCACGACCGGCTTTCAGCTCATCAACATTCAATAAAACTCCCTCAATACCAATAAAATAAGCATCGTTTTGTTCGAATATTTTATCGTTCAGGAATTTTGAGTTTGTCAGTTGCTGAACAACATAATTGTCAGTCTCAACAGTCCGGCATATCATTTTTTGCTCATGCTCCCGTCGCAACGAGAACACTGCCAAAGAATTAGCTGGTTTTGTGTTTTTATATATAATTGCTGTAAATCCGGACATATTACTTACTTTTAATTACATCGAAGCCTTCGCCGTAAACACCGATTGCCGACGATTGCGAAATAAATGCATTGGGATCGCATTCTTTTACAATCCGGAATATTGAAATAGATTCGTTTTTACGGGCAATTACCGTAATCACTTTCACAGGCTCCTTCGAGTACCAGCCCATTCCGTCGAGAATGGTTACACCCCGATGCACCTCAGCATTGATGCGTGAAGCAATTTCTTCGTAGTTTTTTGAAAAAATAAAGAACTGCACCGACTGGCGCACACCATTGATAACCATATCTACGGTTAAAGTTGTAACTGTCAGCGCGGTAAGGCCATACACAATGCGTTCGAGACTACCTATTTC
>JAYRXP010000601.1:0-2126 GCA_041917395.1 Paludibacter sp. | reverse complement strand
TTACGCGACGGAGAGCAGGTTCCCGGTTGCCAGTTGAACACTATTGAAAAAATTCAGGTAGCTAAAGCGCTCGAAGGATTGGGTGTTGATGTGATTGAAGCAGGTTTCCCTATCTCAAGTCCCGGCGATTTTAATTCGGTAGTGGAAATATCAAAAGCTGTTACATGGCCTACCATTTGTGCCTTAACACGCGGCGTGCAAAAAGATATTGACGTAGCTGCAGAAGCCCTCAAATATGCCAAAAACAAACGTATTCATACAGGTATCGGAACTTCCGAATTTCACATTAAACATAAATTTAATTCAACACAGGACGAAATTCTGGAACGTGCAGTGGCTGCTGTAAAGCATGCTAAAAAGTACGTGGAAGATGTGGAATTTTACTGCGAAGATGCCGGTCGAACCGACAATGTGTATCTGGCACGTGTGGTTGAGGCAGTTATTAAAGCCGGTGCTACCGTTGTGAATATACCTGATACGACTGGTTACTGCTTGCCCTGGCAATATGGCGAGAAAATAAAATTCCTGATGGAAAATGTAAAGGGAGTACACAACGCTATTTTATCAACTCACTGTCATAACGACCTGGGCATGGCAACTGCCAACACCATTGCCGGTGTACAGAATGGTGCCCGTCAGGTAGAAGTTACTATCAATGGAATTGGTGAACGTGCGGGAAATACCTCGCTGGAAGAAATTGCCATGATTCTGAAATGCCACAAAACAATGAATATTGAAACACAAATCAATACGCAAAAGATTTATGGTATCAGTCGAATGGTTTCGGGCTTAATGAATATGCCGGTTCAGGCAAACAAAGCCATTGTTGGTCGCAATGCGTTTGCACACTCATCCGGAATTCATCAGGATGGCGTGTTGAAAAACCGCGAAAGCTACGAAATTATGGACCCAACGGATGTGGGAATCGACAAAAATTCGATTGTACTTACTGCCCGCAGCGGTCGTGCTGCCCTTAAACATCGCCTGAGTGTGTTGGGTGTTAACGTTGAAGGCGAACATTTGGATAAAATTTACGAAGAATTCCTTAAATTAGCCGACAAAAAGAAAGATATAAACGACGATGACGTATTGTTATTGGCCGGAAAAGAACGCACCGAAAAACAACGCATTCAACTCGACTTTTTACAGGTAACTTCTGGAGTTGGTGTTAAGTCGGTAGCAAGTATCGGATTAATCATTGCCGGCGAAAAATTCGAAGCTGCTGCATCGGGCAATGGACCGGTAGATGCTGCTATCAAAGCATTGAAAAAAATAATAAATCGCACCATGACTTTGCAGGAATTTACTATTCAGGCTATTAGTAAAGGTAGCGACGATGTGGGTAAAGTGCACATGCAGGTAGAACATGCCGGAATTGTATATTACGGTTTTGGTGCAAATACCGATATTGTAGCGGCTTCAGTTGAAGCATATATTAATGCCATAAATCAATTTGTAAAATAAAGACAACGGACGACTGACAACAGAAAAGACAGAAGAGATGAAGAGTTTTGAGGATTTGAGAATTTGGCAGGAAGCGAGAGTTTTTACAAATCAGATTTATGATTTAACTGAAAATATGAGAGATTTTGGATTCAAAGATCAAATCCAAATAGCTGCTGTTTCTGTTATGAATAATATTGCTGAAGGCTTCGATTACGGATCAGATGCTATGTTTATCAAATATCTTGATACTTCTAAAGCAAGTTGCGGAGAAGTTAAAAGTATGTTATATCTTGCAGAAGATAGAAAGTATTGTGATTCAGAGAAAGCAAAAGAGCTTCGGGAAAAATCAAAAAATATTTCTTCCGGAATACACGCATTAATTAAATATCTAAAAAATAAAAATAAAGAATAATATAAAAAATGAAGTACGGATTCCAACTTCAATAAACAGAGTTCTTTTTCTGTTGTCTGTCGTCTGTTGTCCGTCGTCGAAAAAAGTATGAAAACATTATTTGATAAGATTTGGGATGCGCATGTCGTATCATCGGTCGAAAACGGACCGACACAGTTGTATATCGACCGTCATTTTTGCCACGAAGTAACAAGTCCACAGGCTTTTAACGGACTTCGTGCACGCGGACTGAAAGTTTTTCGTCCGGAATTGACAACAATGACAGCCG
>JAYRXP010000600.1:0-1530 GCA_041917395.1 Paludibacter sp. | reverse complement strand
TAACTCCCCCTTTAGGGGGTTGGGGGGCAATATTACAACAATGAAACGAATTATTTTCTCGATTATCAGCCTGATTATCGCATTTTTAGTAAATGCACAGAATGTTTCAGGCGACTGGAATGGTGTTTTATCCGTTCAGGGAATGAAGTTACGTATTGTTTTTCATGTTACAAAAACCGATGCCGGCTATTCTGCAACCATGGATAGTCCCGATCAGGGCGCCAAAGGAATTGCCATGACAGCTGCTTCGTTCGAAGGCAATGTATTGAAACTCGAACACAGCGCAGCGAAAATTGTATTCACAGGCACATTCGATGGAAATGCCGAAATAAAAGGCGAATTCGTACAGGCCGGAATGAAATTTCCCATGAACCTGATCCGCAAAGAAGTGGCGGTTGAAAAGCCAAAACGACCACAGGAGCCGCTTGCACCGTTTCCTTACAAAACCGAGGACGTTACTTTTAAAAACCTGAAAGACGGTATTACGCTTGCCGGTACATTCACCTGTCCGCAGGGCGAGGGTAAGTTTCCGGTGGCTGTTCTTGTGTCGGGTAGCGGCCCGCAAAACCGCGACGAAGAACTGATGGGGCATAAACCGTTTATGGTGATGGCCGATTTTCTGACACGCAATGGCATTGCCGTTTTGCGTTACGACGATCGCGGCACTTTTGCTTCAACCGGCAAATTTGAAACTGCACTTACACAGGATTTTGCAACCGATGCATCGGCTGCAGTTGACTACCTGAAAACCCGCAAAGAAGTTGATAGCAAGAAAATCGGAATTATCGGGCATAGCGAAGGTGGAATGGTAGCGCCTATGGTCGCTGCCGGTCGCAACGATTTGAATTTTATTGTGTTAATGGCAGGACCCGGAATTTCCGGAAATGAGATTTTGCTGCTTCAATCGGAATTAATAAGCCGTGCCAATGGTGTGAAAGAAGAAGAAATTGTGAAAGCAAAGAACGCTAATTCGAAAATTTACAGCGCTATTATAAACATCAAAAATGCCTACACATTACAAACTACATTGAAGAATATATTATTGGATATTCCTGAATTAAAAGCAGGAGGCGAAGCCGCACTGAATGGTCAACTTCAGCAAATTACAACGCCCTGGATGCTGAACTTTATTCGCTACAATCCGGCACCAACGCTCGAAAAAGTAAAATGCCGCGTGTTGGCACTTAATGGAAGTCTTGACTTGCAGGTGCCCGCCGATGTAAACCTGAAAGCCATCGAAACGGCACTCAAAAAAGGAGGAAACAAACAATTCAGCACCAAAAAGCTCGAAGGCCTGAATCACCTTTTTCAGGAATGCAAAACCGGTTCGCCAAACGAATACGCCGGCATTGAACAAACCCTGAGTCCGGTTTTTATGAATGAGGTTTTGAGTTGGATAAAAGCAGAGAAGTAAATAATCTAATAAACAAACGGAATAATCCGCTTTGTTGCCATCATATAATCCTTATAGCCTTCGTAATGGGCTGTAAGGATTTTTTCTTCCACATTCATTTTTACAATTAAATCTAT
>JAYRXP010000599.1:0-2316 GCA_041917395.1 Paludibacter sp. | reverse complement strand
ACTTACATCGATGCTCAGAAAGATTTCCCATCGAAAGATATTCCGCTCGAAACAAGTGATAATACGTATTATCATTTTAAAACCGATGTGTTTAAAGGGCTTATAACTTACTCAACATCAAAAGAATTCGGAGCAAATCTGGTGACCATAGATGTTGAACGGGCTAAAATGGTGATGAAACTTAATAAACTTGGTCAGCGTCCTGATATTCTGGATGTAAAATCGGATGGAAACAAACCCGCACCGGTTGATTATACAAACGTTGTAGGGCAGGACAGCCTGACACGTTTCGATACCAATAAAAAAGGTCAGGGTAAAAAAGGAAACAATAACCGCAATAACCGAAACGGAGGTATTCAGAAACCTGTCCAAAACGATAAAAACAGAAACAATGCTCCAAAACTGATTAAACGTAATGACCAGAACAATCCGAAAAACGATTAATCTTTGTGTTGCTTTTGCAGGTATTTTACTTGCATCGTGCAACGATAATGCTGTTTATTTCAGTTATCAGCCCATTAGTGGCAATAGCTGGAATAAAGACAGTGTTTGCGTTTTTGATGTTAAAATCGACTCCGTGGACCAACCCTGCAATTTGTATGTAAATACGCGCAACAGAGGCGAATATCCTTATCAGAATATATGGCTTTTTATTAAACAGATTGCGCCCGACAGTGTGGTAACAAACGATACAATTGAGTTTTATCTGGCCGATGAGTTTGGAAAATGGCTGGGAACAGGTGTTGGGTCGGTTTATAACATGCCTGTACTGTACCGTCAGAATTACAAATTCTCTAAAAAGGGACTTTACCGTTTTGAAATACAACATGGCATGCGCGATTCACTACTTACCGGAATAAATGATGTGGGTTTAAAAGTAGAAAAGGCAGAATAAAAAATGGGAAAGAATAAGTTATCGAAATTTGCCGATATGGAGCAGTTTCCACACGTGTTTCAGATTTCGTCGCACATACTGCGCGAAGGGAGCAGTTTCGAAATGAAGGGAAAGTGGAACGAGCGGTTTTTTGGAAATAATAACCCGGTAGTGTTGGAGCTGGGGTGCGGTAAAGGCGAATATACAGTAGGTCTGGCGCAAATGTTTCCCGAAAAAAACTTTATCGGTATCGATATTAAGGGAGCCAGAATGTGGACAGGTGCCAAAGATTCTTATCAAAAAGGGCTTAAAAATGTTGCATTTTTGCGAACCGACATTGAAATGATTCATCATTGTTTTGCTGCCGGCGAAGTAGCCGAAATTTGGCTCACCTTTCCCGATCCGCAAATGAAAAAAACGACCAAAAGGCTTACTGCAACCAATTTTATTAGGTCATATTTGCAGTTTTTGCAAACCGATGGCGTCATTCATCTGAAAACTGACAGTAATTTCATGTTTACTTACACCTGCGAAATGGTGAAACTAAATCGTTTTCCAGTCAACTTTTCAACTTCCGATTTGTATGCTTCGGCTCTTGTTGATCCGGTTCTGTCCATTAAAACCTATTACGAACAACAATGGCTCGGACGTGGATTGACCATAAAATACATTCAGTTTGTACCACGGCATGCAAAGGAACTGATTGAACCCGACATCGAAATTGAACACGATTCGTACCGTAGTTTCGGAAGAAGCAAAAAACACGGAATGGATGATGGTGCCTGAATTCGGACCGGGAATATATAAAATGAAAGCCTGATAGAATAAACTATCAGGCTTTTTTGTGGAGCTGGAGGTTTGTGAACCTCCTATATTATCCTATTGATATTCAGTTATTTATCCTTCAATACACCCTTATGGGGTACGAATTAGGAAATATACTATAAAGAACACTTTCTGTCGGTCAATGACTTACGCTTGTCTGCTTAACTTTCAGGTTCAAATGTACACAATTATTTTTGAATACACAAGTATCATATTACTAAATATTTATACATTGTGCAAGGTGCAAGTTTCTATATATAGAAACGCTTGCACCCTGCACTAAATTTTAAACTATTGAAAATTAACTAATGGTTTGCTTAAATTCCATCTTAATGAACCGCATGAATTCAATAAAA
Source organism: Paludibacter sp. (assembly GCA_041917395.1). Lineage (GTDB taxonomy): Bacteria > Bacteroidota > Bacteroidia > Bacteroidales > Paludibacteraceae > Paludibacter. Next base: position 261 of record JAYRXP010000599.1, on the reverse strand, counting down.
AAAATCAGACGGACTTTTTCTACAATCATTCATTATAAACGATACAACTTGGCTTAATTATAAAGTCAGATAATACCAAATTAAAAAAAAAAGTTGTAAGTTTGCAGATTCAAATGATACTTTTGGAATAATACTGTCGTGAAGAAATATGCAAAAAAATCACATACATATAGATTACGAATTGCTAATGCTGTTGAAGGATGGGAACGAAAAAGCATTTTCTGTTGTTTTTGAGACTTATCATAGATATTTGTATGTGTT
>JAYRXP010000598.1:0-3186 GCA_041917395.1 Paludibacter sp. | reverse complement strand
TCAGAATTGAAATATCTGTGTCGGGTCCTTCCTGCTCTGGAAGTTCGCTCGAAGTCACATTACCTTTAAGCTCCGAAACTTTTATATTTTGATGCGCATGATGACTATTCAAAAACCCCAGAAAGTCGGTAAAATTCACCTCTGTTCCTACCTCAGTGCTTTCCTGTTCATACAAACTCAGGTAATCAATAAGCTCTTTCAAAATTATTTTAGTCTTCATTTTTGTATGAAATTATACTATATTCTAAAAAATATTTGCTCAAAATGAACTTTTTTGTACTTTAGTTGTATTATACAATACATTTACGTACTAAATTGTTCAACAAAGATACAACAATACGCAACATTATGCAATTATTTCATAAAACAGCTATACAAACTGCTACGCTGGTTACAAAAAACTATAGCAGCTCGTTTTACTTATCGACACTTTTGTTCGATAAAAAAACACGCGATGCGATATTTGGTATCTATGGTTTTGTCCGGTATGCCGACGAAATTGTTGACAGTTTTCATGGATTTGATAAAGAATACCTGTTACTGAAATTCGAAAATGACTTAAAAGAGGCTATCAATCAAAAAATTAGCTTAAACCCCATTCTTGATGCATTTCAGATAACCGTAAACGAATATGATATCCCTTACGAATACGTAGACGCTTTTTTGAATAGCATGAAAATGGATTTGAAAAAAAATGTATACCTTTCGAAAGAAGAAACCGAACAGTACGTGTATGGCTCCGCTAATGTAGTCGGATTAATGTGTTTAAAAGTCTTTTGCAACGATACTCCCGAATTGTTTGGGCAGTTAGTTAAGTCTGCAGAAATGTTGGGTTCGGCATTTCAGAAAGTAAATTTTTTACGGGATCTGAAGGCTGACACAGAAGGACTTAACCGATTTTATTTTAGCAATTTTGATCAGGATAATTTTGATGAAAAAACAAAATCGGAACTGATTAATGAAATTGAGAAAGAATTTGACGTCGCATTCAAAGGACTTGTTCGATTACCGGGAAGATCGAAGCTGGCTGTGCTTACAGCCTACAATTACTACCGCTCGCTCCTCCGTAAAATAAAAAAAACCGAGGCTTCGTCGATTCTGAAAAAAAGAATTCGAATCTCGAATACCCGAAAACTTACATTGATGGCAAAAGCCGCATTCGAATATAAATTTAATCTGATATAGAACATTTTATAGCTTATGACAGAACATGAGGTAATACTCGTCGATACCAACGACAAACCGGTAGGAACTATGGAAAAAATGGAAGCACACGAAAAAGCATTGCTACACAGAGCCATTTCAGTTTTCATTTTCAACGATAAAGGTGAATGGTTATTACAACAGCGCACTTTCGACAAATATCATTCAAAGGGTTTGTGGACCAACACCTCGTGTAGCCATCCTTTTCCCGGCGAAGATTCGATAGCAGCTGCTAACCGACGGTTGAGCGAAGAAATGGGTCTGAGTGCCGACCTGAAAGAAATTTTCAGTTTTACATACAAACAGGAACTTGAAAACGGGCTTACCGAGCACGAATTCGATCATGTATTTATAGGCTACAGCAACGAATTACCTAAACCCAATCCGGCAGAAGTGATGAATTTTAAATACATTAGCACAGTTGACTTAAAAAGCGATGTGGCTAAGCAGCCTGAAAAATATACTGTTTGGTTTAAACTGATTTTCGAACGTGTTATAGCGTTTATTTGAAAAACAAATGAGTTACCTGAGAACAATTCAAAACAACCCAAAAGCTGTAAATATCTTTTTAACAGCCTTTTACGCCATTGGCCTGACGGGAATTCTCATTGAAGCGAGCTCTTCGGTTTTTATTTCGTTAACTCCCGTTGCACTAATTCTGAGTTTTTGCTTATTGATGCTTTTTCATAACAAGCCGGGAATAAACTCCATTGTAACATTCTTATTAATAGCCATTTTCGGATTTATAATTGAAGAAAGAGGTGTGAATACGGGTTTGATTTTCGGAAGTTACAATTACGGAGAAACACTGGGTCTGAAGTTGAACAACACACCTTTAATTATCGGACTAAACTGGCTTTTAATGACTTACATTACATCTTCGGTGTTCGAGCACTTCAGAATGCACAATGCTTTCAAAGTAGTTGGAGCAGCGGCGCTGATGGTGATTTATGACCTGGTTTTGGAGCAGGTAGCACCTTTGATGAATATGTGGAGCTGGAAAAACGATATAATTCCTGTTCAAAACTATTTAGCGTGGTTTGTAATTGCTGTTATTTTTCAAACTTTACTTAAAGTACGAAAAATCGATACAAGAAACCCCGTTGGCATCCCGGTATTATTGATTCAATTCGTCTTTTTTATTAGTTTATTCTTCATTTTGAGATAAATTTTATGATTATTGCACGTCAAAACCCCCTGGTTGTTACATTTTTCAAAATGTATACATACCTGAAAATGAAACAGAACTTCAACTCTGTTTCATTTTCAGGCAATGTTGACGTTAGCAAAAACGCTGTTCTGCTTATTGCAAACCATATAAGTTGGTGGGATGGTTTTTGGGCACTCTTTTTAAGCACAAAAATTTTTCGAAAAAAATATCATTTCATGATGCTTGAATCTGAACTCCGAAAACGCTGGCTTTTCAGTTATTCCGGAGGCTTTTCGATAGCTCACGGCTCGAGAAGCAGTATCGAGAGTCTTAATTATTCGGCTGATTTATTACAAAATAGTGATAATTTAGTTTTAATGTTTCCGCAAGGAAAAATGCATTCGTTGTACAATGATAACCTGAAATTTGAAAAGGGTATCGAATACATTCTGAAAAAATGCGAAAGCAAACCAACAATCGTTTTTTTGGCAACTTTGGTTGACTACTTTGAACATCCGAAACCTGATTTATTCTTTTATACAGAAGAATATAAGTCTGAAAATAACGATGTTAAAAGTATTGAGAAGGCATACAATGATTTTATTAAAAGTAAAGTTGAACTACATAAAAAAATGTACAAATGATGGAGATTCTGGCCTGGATTATCGTGACATTTGCTATCATTCAGTTACTTGTGGCATTCGTAAATATGGTTTCGCAGCCTGCATTCGACAGCAACCCGAACTCAACAGAATTGGTTTCGGTCCTTATCCCTGCGCGTAACGAAGAGCAAAATATTACCGGATTGCTAACAAGTTTACAACATCAAACCT
>JAYRXP010000597.1:0-3472 GCA_041917395.1 Paludibacter sp. | reverse complement strand
CGCGAAATATCAAATATTACCGGCATAACCGACATTATTATAATTGCCTCAATTATAGCACTTTTTCTCGATTTGTCGGTAAATGTGACCTTTAATCCGGCACGATCCATAATTGCCGATCTTACGCCCGAAGGCAAAGTCCGCACCGCCGGTTTTGTGTGGATGCAGATTATTTCGGGATTTTTTGGTGTTTTTGCCTATTTTCTTTCCATGGTTTTCGGAAACGAAACGCTGCTTTTTATAGCGGCTTTTCTGGTTTTTGCCACAGCCGTTTTTCCTATTTTATTTATTGAAGAAAAAAAGGATTTAGCCGTTGAAGATAAATCGACTGAGAAATTCGGGGTAAAACAAATTCTGATTGAAATTTTTCCACTATACGGCTTCCTGTTTTTTGGTGTTTTCAGTGTTTTCAATCATTTTATCGAATCGCTTACGCCGTTTCACAATCCGGTTCTGATTGGAGCATTGGTTTACTCGCTGATTATTGGTGTTCTAAGCATTGTTAGGGGAATAAAGAAACAAAGCGACCACAACGAGTTTCACAAAATCATGCTTGCTCACTCATTTACGTGGGTGGCATTTCAGAGCATGTTTATACTTTCGGGCTTTTTTATCGAAAAACAAATTTTACCAAATGTTCAGATTGATTCGTTGATTGCTAACTGGTTTGCACAAACACTTACGGGCATAAATCAGAGCATGGATGCTTCGGTTGGAAATATCGTTTCGCTTGGCTTTCTGATTCTGAATTTTGTGGGAGCTGTTTTTCCGCTGGTTTTGCAATCGGTTTCACGGAAAATAGGTCGTGTAAAAACCTATATCTCGGCATTGGCGTTTGCTGTGATTGGTTATTTTTACATTGCTTTTCTGGGTAGAGTGGAGGTTGATTTTTATATTGGTATGTTTTTGGTCGGAATAGGTTGGTCGGCCGTAATTTCCATTGTGTTTGCCATTATGAGCGAGCGGGTAAATCCTGCTAAAATGGGATTGTATATGGGCGTTTTCAATTTGGCGGTTGTGCTTCCTCAAATGATGAGTAATGGAGTGGCTAACGTTATTAAACAAACCGGAAATTATCAGTTGCTTTATATCCTTTGCGGCTTGTTGGTTGCTGTTTCGGTTGTTTTCTGGATGTTCGTTCGGGAGCCTGAGCAAACAAAAAGTGATGCAAATCCGGTCCGTGGTGGCCATTGAAATACTAAAAACACAATATTTGGTAAGCCAATTTCATAAAATATGTTATAAAACACGTTTTTGGCGAAAATAATTGCGTTTTTTCTTGCAAGTGTTCCAAATACGCTTTATCTTTGCATCGTGATTTTTTCATAGTATTAGATTTAAGGTTAACAAAAAGATTGGTAGATAGTCGGGAGACTAAGCTACCATTCGTCTTTTATAGGCCTATCCTCTCAATATTTCCCAAAAAAATCATATCCTCACAATTTGTCCCTGCTCCATCAAAATTATTAGATTATTACAACGCAGCATCAATCTTTTAACATTCTGGATTTAAACTTTTTACAACTTAAATTGTCGAACTAAGTTATGTTTGGTTGCAAAAACAATAAATAAAAAAGGTGACAAATCCATTTATTCAAAAAAAACAGTATATTTGTCGGCTGATTTTCAAATAATTGAATGCCAATAATTCGAATTTTGGTGAGTTTTTTAGTTAACTTCTAACACTTTCTGTCATGAAAATCTCAAAACGAATTTTGCTGTCTATTGCAGTCAGCATATTGTCAGTATCCGCATTCGCTGCCGTTATACAGGTTTCAGCACCCAACGATATCCGTAATTTTGTCAACTCCATGAACGATGGAGATATTATTGAACTCACCACGTCGGGAGGAAGTTATTTGTGGTCGGCACAGGTTACACTAACAACCGAAAAATCGATAACCATAAGAGCCAAAAGCAGTTTACTGGTGCGTCCGAAAATTGTTTTTTCGTCAAGCACAGGTTGTTTTTTGCGCTACAACCCAACTTCGTTAACGACTCCAACCAAAAGCTGGACATTCGATGGAGTGGAGTTCGACGGTTATAATACAACAGCAGGATATTACGCTTCAAACTTTATTATTGTAAACATTGCTGCACCAACTTACGGTATAAATATTAAAATAAACAACTGTGTTTTAAGTAATTTCAGCGGTCGTACCATTAATTATCAGGGTTCCGGAGGAACAACTGCATCCACAATTGCACAGGGAGGTGATATCGATGTTTCGAATTCAGAGTTTAGGGGACAGGGAGCTGGCGTTTTGTATGGTAACAATATATTAATGTATAATCCGAATAATGTAAAGTTCAATAACTGCTTGTTTTATGGTCCCGGGATAAATGGGATTTCAACAAACTTTATCTATCTGAATGCGGCCAATTTTAACAGCTATCTGTTTGATCATTGTACTTTTATAAATTCAAACCAGCGGGAACTTGTATTAAGAAACCCGGTTTTGACCAGTTATATCCGTAATTGTTTGTTTGTAAACAGTATAAATAATACTTCGAATAATACTTATAATGTAACACTGGGCTCTAATTGTGGAATATATTATACAGGGACGGGTGTAAAAAACAGCATTTATCCGTTTAGCACGTCGGTGCGAACAGCGAACCCGGTGTTGAATGCAACAACAGGTATAGCCACCGCTTCGACATACCTTACCGGAACTACCGATGGTTTGCCGACAGGTTTTTACGGAAATCAGATTATTTGTACCGAAAGCGAATTGAATGATTTAAGCTACACAGGTGGAAGCGGACCTTCTGTTGCCAAATCGTTTGTTGTTTCGGCCGCCAGGCTAACAAGCAACCTGGTGATTTCAGCTCCGGCAAATTTTGAAATTTCCACTTCACAGTCATCGGGATATACATCCGCCTCGCTTCAGTTAGTCCAAACAGGTGGAACAATAAGTAATACAACCATTTATGTGCGTCTGAAAGCGGGGCTTGCAGACAATATTTATACAGGCACTATTTTGCTAACTTCTACAGGTGCAGCTGCAAAACAGGTGGTGCTCTCGGGAACAGTGGTTAGTAAACCAACTATTTTTACAAGTTTAAATTCGATTTCAGGATTTAATTATACAGCAGGAAGCGGACCATCGTCGCAGTTCATGTTCACATTGAACGGGGCGGGGCTTACCGGCTCCATAACACTTTCGGCTCCTTCAGGATTCGAAATATCATTAAATTCCGGAACAGCATTTTCCGGATCCTCATCGCTTACAATTTCGCAAATAGCCGGAAAAGTCAATAACCTCTCCATCTTTGTGCGCATGAAAGCCGGACTGACACAAAACAGCTACTCCGGAAACATTACGCTAACTTCGCCGGGAGCAGATGCCAAATCGCTTTCGCTTTCGGGTATGGTAAATGCGGCTCCTGTGGTTGTTACAGTATCGAAAACATCGCTTACTAATTTTACCTATAGTTTCGGTAATGGTCCGTCTGCAACACAGTCGTT
>JAYRXP010000596.1:0-2131 GCA_041917395.1 Paludibacter sp. | reverse complement strand
TTCCAACGGCCGGTGCAAAAAAAAGTCTGTTACAAATCTTTCAGGTTTTTAAGTTCTCCGAGCGATTTTAGTTCACTCAGGTCGGGTATAGGCGGCAATTCGCCCATATTCATCATAATTCTTTTGTCTTTACCGGTAGTCCACAGGATATTTATTTCACCTTTATCTTTGTTTACAATAACGGTTTCTTTCGGACCTTTGGTTGCTCCGGGGCGCGAATAAATATACGAGCGTTCCGCTTTGTCGCGCGAGGCCACTTCGAGTTCAAAGTTGTCTTTCTTCAATACTTCGAGTATTTCTTTTTCAACAGCTTCGGCTACAGCCTTGTTCGAAGCTGTGATTTCGAGTGTCAGTGTTTGCATTTCCTTACCTATTTTGGTGTAGGCAAAGCGTTCGTCGTCGGCATATTTTTCGAAAAAGCCATTCAGGTTCTGTGCATGCGACAGGGCTGCCAGCGAAAGCAGCATCGATGCGATAAAAAATAATCGTTTCATACTTGTTTTGTTTTAGAGGGATTTCGTTTTTATTTTAGTTGATTTTCAATTTCACTGAGTCGTTCTGCTACCAGTTTATTATCTTTATATGCATCCAGGCTGCGGTGAACCACGCTCAGCGATTTCTCAAGCTTGGCATTTGCATATTTACGCGCCTTTTCGGGGTCGTTTATTCTTTTTCCATTCAGAACCATATAGTCGTCGGTGTTTGCCTGAAAACGGACAATCGTAATTACCAGCAGGCAGGCTGCTGCAATGCCCGAAACTGTGTACATAACCCTACGTATGAATGAAATCCGCTTAATTGTATAGGTTTCGTTTTGCGGATAGGTCACGCTTTTTTCTTTTTCGTAAGCCCTGAAAATATGCACATACTTTTCGTGTTCGGGTTTTACATCCTGCGAAGCGAAATAAGTTTTCAGTTCTTTTTCTTCGGTGAGCGAACTGCTTCCGGCAAAGTATTTTTCGAGTATTTCATCTATTCTGTTCATCATCGTTTGTTTTTTATGAGTGTTGTAATTCTTTAAATAATTGTGTTCTGATTTTTGCTCTTGCCCGCGACAAATTCACTGTTACGGCATTTTCGGTAAGTTCGGTAATTGTTGCAATTTCCGAAATTTCCATCTCTTCCACATCGCGCATTCTGATGATAGTTCGCTGCAACTCGGGAAGTTTGTCGATAAGTTCAATAACATAATTGGCCATATCTTTCGTGTCCAGCAAATGCCCCTCGTGTTGTCCGGCAATCTCAAAACCGGAGTCCAGCGGTTCAATATGCTGTTTCCTGCGCAGCGCGTCGATACACAAATTGCGCATTGCCCTGAGTGTAAATGTGAATTTATTATCGGCTTCGCTTAATACGGATCGTTTCTCCCAGAGTTTAAGCTGTAACTCCTGCACCGAATCTTTGGCTTCGTCGGTATCTTTTAATATCGATTTTGCCATTCGGAAGAGCTTGTCCGAAAGTGTTGAAAATATTGAATTAAATTCTTTAGCGTCCATACACTAATAATGACGTACAACAATCGGGAATATTACATCGAAGGTACAATTTTTTTTCAGAATTGTAATTTAAGTCCGAAAAACAACAATAGAACATCCAATATATTGCAGAACGAAAGCAGATAATATGTTGTTTTTTCTCCCTATCTTTGCAACGTTTCCCCATATAGCAACATCTATTATACCGAAACAACCCCAAAACTTATCAGTATTATGGCTATTAAAAAATCATTTATCCGTGGAATAAACTTCGTATTGGCTACATTGCTTACATTGTTTGGTTTTAATAAATGTACTGAACCTGAAGTTGAATATGGTGTACCAAATGCCGATTATACCATCAAGGGCACAGTGGTTGATAAATCTGACGCGAAGCCGATAAAAGGAATCAGAATTGGTCTTACCAGATATAATTCCGAACCTGTACTTATGTATGGTGTTGTTCCTCAGCCTTATCGGGCTAATATGGCCGATACTACCGATGTGAATGGTGCTTATAAACTGACTGATAATTTTACAATCGGTGAAATTGAAAATGATATTTTGACTGTTTATGTACAGGATATTGATGGAGATGAAAATGGATTGTACAACGATACAGTGCTGAATGTTGATTTTGAAAACGCCACTCAAAG
>JAYRXP010000595.1:0-3103 GCA_041917395.1 Paludibacter sp. | reverse complement strand
TTGTAAATGAGAATATTAGTTGTTTGCAGTAAAAATTCGGGTAGAATATCACCCTTTGTCAGTGATCAGGTTGATGCATTAAGAGATGCCGGAATTGAATGTGAATACTTTACAATCGAAAGTAAAGGTTGGAAGGGTTATCTGAAGAGTCGGAAGCCTTTTATCAATAAAATCAGACAATTTGAACCCGATTTAATTCATGCTCACTTTGGTTTATCTGGCTTATTGGCTAATCTGCAATTTAAGATACCGGTAATTACAACCTTTCATGGATGCGATATAAATAAAGCTTCACTTCGATTACTTTCGTACTATCCATTAATTATGTCGCATTTCTGTATCTTTGTATCAGTTAATCAGGCTGCCAAAATTCCATTTTTCAAATCAAAATCAGAAGTAGTGCCATGCGGTATTAGTTTCGATACATTTTTTCCTATAAACAAAAATGAGGCACGGGAAAAGCTGGGTTGGGATAAGAATAAAAAGTTAATTTTATTTTCCAGCAAATTCAACCGACCTGAGAAAAATGCTTCTTTGGCTTTTGAAGCAATGAAACTACTGCCGGCAAACTACGAATTAATTGAACTCTACGGATACTCACGTGAAGAGGTTAACCGGGTTATGAATGCTGTCGACGCAGGATTACTTACATCGATAAGAGAAGGTTCACCTATGTTTTTCAAGGAATTAATGGCCTGTGGCAAACCAATTGTAACAACAAACGTAGGTGATGCTACAGAACAATTAAGCGGCATTGAGGGTTGTTTTATTGTACCTTACGATGCTGAAAAAATCAGTGATGCCATAGAGAACGCATTGCAGGTAGAGCAGGTAAAATATCCTGCCGATAGATTAAATAAGGTAAATAACAAATATATAGCAGAAAAATTAATCTCAATTTACAGTAAACTAACAAAAAAATAACAGAGATGTGCGGTATTTGCGGTACAGTAAATTTTGATAAAAACCCGGTTGAGGAACAGACTCTCAGATCAATGATGCAAAAAATGAAGCATCGGGGCCCTGATGATGAAGGTGTTTTTATTGAAAATAATATCGGCTTAGGGTTTGTCAGACTGAGTATAATTGACTTGTCCTCAGCCGGACACCAACCAATGCGCGATAGTTCCGAAAGATACACGATAGTGTTCAATGGTGAAATTTACAACTACATCGAACTAAGAGAAGAACTTAAAACTTTAGGAGTTGAGTTTCTAACACAAACCGACACCGAAGTACTTCTTGCATCTTACATTCAATATGGCGAAGCGTGTCTTCACAAACTGAATGGCATGTTTGCTTTTGCCATTTACGACAATGTTACAAAACAGATATTTGCAGCCCGTGACCGATTTGGGGTAAAACCCTTTTATTATCATCAATCCGAAACCTCATTCTACTTTGCATCTGAAATACCATCGCTACTGGCTGTTTATGAAAAGAAGAACGAAGCAAATATCAATGCTATTTCGGATTATCTGAAATTTAACAGAACAGACCAAACAACAGAAACTTTTTTTAAAGACATATATAAACTACAACATGGTCATTGTCTGAAAATTACAGAAAAGAAAGTTACAATTTCAAAATGGTATGATTTACCTTCGCGTATAACAACGAGCCTGAAAGGCGATAAAAATACGTTTCGAGAACTGCTTACTGACGCGGTAAATATTAGGTTAAGAAGTGATGTCCCTGTTGGGGTTTGCCTGAGTGGGGGATTGGATTCGTCGGCGATTACTTCTATCATTTCAAAAGAATTAAACAACCCGAATGTAAACACATTTTCGGCGATCTATAGCTCTGAAAACAAAGCAGATGAATCGAAATTTATCAATTTGTATAAAACAGAACTCACAAATATGCATTCGGTGGTTCCGAACCCTGATTTGTTGCTCGAAAACATCGAACATTTTATCAGTGTTCATGCCGAACCAATACCTACAACTTCACCTTTTGCCCAGTATTGTGTGATGCAACTGGCACAAAAGCAAGTAACTGTGACACTCGATGGTCAAGGTGCCGATGAACAATTAGGTGGTTATCATTACTTTTTCGGATTCTATTTCAAGGACTTATTTAAGAATCTGAAATGGCTAACGCTTATCAAAGAACTTATTAGCTATATAAGAATTCACAAATCTTTCTATGCTATCAAAACATTTATTTTTTTCCTACTTCCTGCCGGATTAAAAACCAAAATAAAAGTAAATGACCTGAGCTATTTGGATTCAGATTTTGAAAAAAAGACGACACAAATTAAATCAGCAATTGTAAATGACTTATATGCTTCAAAAAGTTTACGTGAAGCACTCCTGAATCATTTTGAATTCAAATTGGAACACTTGTTGAAATGGAACGATCGAAATTCAATGGCCTTTTCGATAGAATCAAGAACTCCATTTCTGGATTACAGGTTGGTGGAATATTCCCTTTCAATTGAAACTGATCAGATTATCCGGAATGGTGTAACAAAATACATTCTGAGAGAATCAATGAAAGGTATTTTACCTGAAAAGATACGAAACCGTCAGGATAAAATAGGATTTGCAACACCACAGGATGAATGGTTCAGAACTGAGAAATTCAAAATTTTCATTTCAGAAGTTCTTAATTCGGAAAGTTTTAAGAGCAGAAAAATTATTGATGCATACAAGGCGCAAGGTTTGTATCAAAAACATGTAAACGGAGAAATAAACATCTCAAAAGATATCTGGAAATGGATACACTTAGAACTTTGGTTCCGTAAATTTATTGATTAGATCGGTTTATTTTCTTATTTTTCAAAAAAACAAAAAACTCATAAACAGGACTTAACCTCTTATACAGGAAGTCAATATTTAAACGCAAAAATTCAATCCTGATCCAAAGAAAATGAAAATACTTGTAAAAGACGAAATCGATTTTCGGGAATGGGAGCGTTTAGCAGAAGCGTCTTCAAACAGTTCATTCTTTCAAACGAAGCAATGTTACGACTTTTATTGTAGTTTATCGTTTCTTGAGCCATTTTTGCTTGGTGTTGAACATGATAATAAATTGTTGGCTTTAGTTTGCGGCTATATTATTGCAGATGGAAATAAATTTAAACGTTTTTTTAGTCGCA
>JAYRXP010000594.1:0-2307 GCA_041917395.1 Paludibacter sp. | reverse complement strand
TAAAGTGGTTTTTTCGCATAAATTTATTATTACGAAGTTATAATTTAAGTTGATTTATATATGCAAACGGTTGATATTAAAGATAGTAAGTTTTCTGATTTGAACGTTGAAAATCTCAAATTGCAGAATCGTAAGTTGCTTAAAGCAATAGAGCAAAGCACAGCTACGATTGTAATAACAGATGTGAACGGAATTATTGAATATGTAAATCCACAGTTTACAAAATTAACCGGTTATACTTTTTACGAGGCTGTCGGTCTGAATCCTAGAGTTTTAAAGTCAGGATTTACTCCTTTCGAAATACATGAACAACTTTGGAAAACCATTTCGGGAGGTAAGGAATGGCGGGGAGAATTTTGCAACCGCAAAAAGAACGGTGAACTTTTTTGGGAGTCGGCTGTGATTTCACCGGTTTTTGATGAAAATAGTCGTATCGTAAATTATATTGCTGTGAAAGAAGATATTACTGAAAGAAAAAAAGCTAATGACGAATTAATCCGGATTTCCAAATTACAGGATTTGCTCATTAACCTATCGCTCAGAAATATAAATGTAAATAGCTGTGAGTTTGAACAAAATATTCACAAATCGTTGCAGGAAATAAGTGAGTTTGTTGATGCTGACAGGGCGCTTATTTTTAAATACGACTGGAAGCGAAATATATGTATTTGTCAGTACGAGTGGTTTTCCGAAAATTTAACGTCGGTAAAGGGTGAACTGAGCAGAGTTGAACTGCAAAATCTCAGAGTTTGGGTTGAAAATCACAAAAATTCCCGGAACTTTTACATTCCTGATTTATCTGAATACAAGGGTGATAGTGACGAAATACTGAAAATGAGAGGAATAAAGAGCCTCATTTCGGTACCGTTTTTCATTGGAAGCGAATGTGCGGGCTTTATAAGTTTCGATTCGATAACAAAGAAACATATATATACTTCAAAAGAAAACGGGCTACTGAAGGTTTTCGGACAAATTTACGCCAGCCTTGTTCAGCGTTTCGAACTGGAGCAAACCCTGAAAAGTGAGAAAGATAAGGCGCTGAAAGCCAACAAAGCAAAATCGGAATTTCTTGCAAATATGAGCCATGAGTTACGTACACCGCTCAATGGCGTTATCGGCTTCTCCGATTTGCTGATGCAAACCAACGTGAACAATGTGCAGCTACAATATGCTTCGGCTATAAATTCGAGTGCCAAATCATTGCTCAATGTCATTAACGACATTCTCGATTTCTCGAAAATCGAAGCTGGAAAACTTGATCTCGAAATAGTGAGATGCGATATGGTGGAACTTATAGAGCATAGTATCGACATTATTAAACATAGTGCCGAAAAGAAGAATCTTGAAATATTACTTTCCATCTCCGATTATTTGCCGCGTTTTGCATACGTCGATCCGGTGCGGGTGTCGCAAATTCTGATAAATTTACTAAGCAACTCCGTTAAATTTACCAACAAAGGCGAAATTGAACTGAGAGTCGATTTTAAGGATTCGGGCAATGAAAAGGGAATCTATACCTTTATGGTCAGGGATACAGGAATCGGAATCAGCGATTCACAAAAACTGAAACTTTTTAAAGCCTTTTCGCAGGCCGATACCTCTACAACCCGTAAGTTTGGCGGAACAGGTTTAGGTCTCAGTATTTCCCAGAAATTGGCCAACAAAATGGGTAGTTCCATTCAGTTTGAGAGTAAAGTAGGAGAGGGGTCACTTTTTTACTTCAATGTAGAGGCTGCTTACGAGTCGGACAGCAGTGTTTTTAACGAAAAAATAGAAAATATACATCGCGTTCTGGTAATCGACGATAATCTGAACAGCCGTATCAGTATTCAGAAAATGCTAACCAATTGGGGAATTGAAACAGTGATTTGCGAAAGCGCCTCCGAAGCTGTGTTTATTCTCCAAATGACTGCTCCTTTTGATTTGATCATTGTGGATAATTTTATCCATAATTTCAATGGACTTGAATCCATTCGATTGATTTGCCGTAAGTTAAACATAACAGTTGATTCTCAGAATTTTCTGTTACTACATGCTGCTACCGACGATTATACATTCCACAACGAGTGTGAACTGATGGGTGTTAAATACCTCATTGAAAAGCCATTAAGATACGATGAGGTTTTTGCATACCTATCGGCTATTAATGTAGATAAGCCAGATAACAAAATGACCAACGAAACTCAAGAAACGAATTTGGATATGGGAAAAAAATATAAAATTCTGATTGCCGACGATGATATGTTCAACATGATGCTTGCTAAAGCCATGATTTCGAATATCTTACCGGATGCTCAGCTGACAGAG
>JAYRXP010000593.1:0-3296 GCA_041917395.1 Paludibacter sp. | reverse complement strand
TCCATGCGATCGAGCAACGGACGAGGAATGGTGTTCAGATTGTTGGCTGTGGCCACGAACAATACTTTCGATAAATCGAAATCGATATCCAGATAATTATCGTGAAATGTCGTGTTTTGTTCGGGGTCGAGCACTTCGAGCAGTGCCGACGAAGGGTCACCTTTGTAGTCGGCATTTACTTTGTCAATTTCATCAAGCACAAAAACCGGATTAGAAGTTTCTGTTTTCTGAATATTCTGCATAATTCGTCCGGGCATAGCCCCAATGTAAGTACGTCTGTGTCCGCGAATTTCGGCTTCGTCGTGTAAACCGCCCAGCGAAATACGTGAATATTTGCGATTCAGTGCCCGTGCAATCGATTTTCCGAGCGAAGTTTTTCCCACTCCCGGAGGGCCGTAAAGGCAAAGAATGGGCGATTTCATGTCGCCTTTTAGCTTAAGTACAGCCAAATGTTCGATAATGCGGTCTTTTACCGTTTCGAGTCCGAAGTGGTCGGCGTCGAGTACTTTTTTCGCATTCTTCAGATTAAAATTATCTTCGCTGTAAACATTCCACGGCAAATCGAGCATTGTTTCGATGTAGTTCAATTGTGTGGAATAATCGGGCGAATGCTGGCTGGTACGCTCTAATTTTTTCAGTTCTTTTTCGAAAATGCGTGCTACCTGCTCGCTCCATTTCTTGCTTGCAGCACGTTGCTTAAAATCCTGAACATCCAGCTCCGGTGAACTTCCACCCAACTCATTCTGAATGGTTTTCATCTGTTGTTGCAAAAAATATTCCCGCTGTTGCTGGTCAATTCCTTCTTTGGCTTTATTCTGAATCGACATTTTCAACTCAAGAAGTTGCGACTCTTTGTTGAGCTGCTGCAATAACTGATACCCACGTTCGAGCATGTCATCAGTTTCGAGCAGATTCATTTTATCAGTCACATTGAGCCCGAAATTTGCACAAACGTAATTTATCAGAAAATTAGGATTTTCGATATTCCGTATCGCAAAGGTTGTTTCGGGTGGTAAAAAGCCCGAATTGTTGATAATATTAGTGGTAATATCCTTGATAGATGAAATAAGCGCCTGATAAACGCTGTCTTTCAGGTCTTCGGGCGAAACTTCGGTCAGAGGATATACTTTTGCCCGGATGTACGGTTTGCCGGATACCTGTTCGCCGAGACGGAAACGTTTTTTTCCTTCGAGGATTACTGTTGTCGAATTGTCAGGCATTTCGAGTATGCGAACAATCTGTGCAACGGTTCCCGTCTGATAAAGCTGGTCGATAGTTGGATCTTCGGCTTTTTTATCTATTTGTGTACATACGCCGATTAATTTGTTGTCTTCGTGCGCATTACGTATAAGTTTGAGCGATTTGGAGCGGGCTACTGACACCGGAAGCAAAACGCCCGGAAAAATAACCATATTGCGCAACGGTAAAATTGGCAGTACCTCGCCATCGTTGAGTTCAATATCCGACGAGCGCTCATCGAGCGATATTATTGGAAATACATCAGCTGATTCCATCATATTATCTCCAAAGAAATTGTCAAAATGCCTGTTCATTATCTGTGATTAAAAGTTTTTCTGCCAATATGGCAATCCGAAAAAACCGAATGTTTTTTGTCTGAATTTGTAAACTGTGTAAATTATTGGAATACAAATATATACAAAAATGTTGAAATTTTGGGTATATGTAATTTCAATCATTGTGCCATTTTCAACTAAATTTCAAAATTCTTTGTTTATATGATTTGAATAGTTTATTTTTGTGCACCCAAAAAACAACTGTTATGCAATCAAAAATTCCGTCATACATGTACCAGAAAAGCAATGTTATTCAGCTGATATTGCTTACGGCTGCTTTTGCATTGCTGTTTATAAACATATTCCAACCGTTCAATTCGCGCAACTGGTATCCTGAAATTTCTGAATTTAAATATTTTTTCTTCTCGAGTCTGATTATACTTACAGGTATGCTTGTGGTTGTAATCAGCCGGTTAATCATGTTGCGTTACACCCGTAACCACGAGTTGTACGTTTGGCAGTTTGCCCTTCATGTGTTTGCCGAGGTGGCTTTTATGTCGTTGTTTTACACCATTTTTTCGCGTTATTTTCCGCGAATCGGTGCTCAGCGCGAATTGCTCGAAATTTTTGTACAATCATCAAAAAATACGGCCTGGGTGCTTCTGCTGCCTTATTCAATTTTGTGGCTGTATTTTTCGTGGCGCGAAAAAAACAAACTGCTCGAAAAGATAACCAAGCCCGAGCCCGAAGTTCCGAGGCGAAATCTGATCGCTTTTCCGGACGAAAAAGGCGAGTTGAAAATTTCGATTGATATTGAACATTTGCTTTTTGTGGATTCGGCTGATAATTATGCTACTATTCACTACCTCAATAAGTCGAAGCTATCGCATTACCTTATACGTAATTCGCTGAAATGGATTGAAGAAAACCTGACAAACGAAACGCCGCTGGTTCGTTGTCATCGTTCGTTTATCGTAAATCTGGATAAAGTAAAAGTGCTTCGAAAGACCAAAGATGGTATTTTCCTGGAAATGGATGCTATTAATACGCCCGATATACCTGTGTCGAAAACTTATTATCAGCGTGTGATGGATAAATTTTCCAAATACTCGGTTTGATAGTTGGAAAATGCGAAAGCAGAAGAAAGCTCAACGTTTCTCTTTTTTCTCAGTAATCTCTTCGTCGGGCTTACAGCACACAACTGTTATGTGAAAACAGGATTGGTGCCGCTCACGAACAGCCAGTAATTTACATTCTTTGCGCATTTCGAGCAGCGTTTTGGTTAGTTCCTGAATTATTTCCCACTTGGGCACAATCGAATCGTTGTCAAGATTCAGAAAGTGTTTGTAAGATATATCAACAGTAGTTGCAAAAAAATGAGCTGTTGTGTCGGTTGCATTGCCATTGTGTTTGCTCAGTTTTTCCTGCGACTCGACGGTGCGTAGTATCGAAGTGAGAAAGAAACAGTAATTTCCCAGTTTTTTTTCCTTCAGTTTGTTCTGAAACCGGATAGCTATTTCGTCGATCATGCTTACAGCTTCGGGGATAAGGTACGGATGCGAATGCTTGAGCGATTTTAAATGATATAAACGGCAATCCTTCACTTCCACTAGTTCGTAGTTTTTTACCATTCGTTTGTAATTTGCATCAAATTCTGCATCGCTTGCAAAAGGCTTTTTCAACCCGTTTTTTTTGGCATGCACAAGTTGCACATCGTTTTTATCGCTGATAATTTCGGCCGGTTCGATGGGAGCGGTGGCATTTGTAAGCTGATTACAGTCG
>JAYRXP010000592.1:0-1912 GCA_041917395.1 Paludibacter sp. | reverse complement strand
GTAGTTCTAAATCAGCCACAAAAGTACAAATAATTATTTAAACAACAAATAATCAGGCGGTAATTTAGCTGATATATGTTATTTTTTTTTATTTAAATTGAATTTTTCCGGAAAGCGTGCGCTGATATTGCTGTAGTAATGCTGAATTTTTTCCAAATCGGCATTTTCATCTCCGGTAGGATAAAAAATATCCATAATTCCCATTTCTTTTTTACCATAGTCGAGGTAGGCAAGCTGAATAGGCACTCCTGCTTTCACGGCAATGTGGTAGAATCCCATTTTCCATTTGTCCACAAGACTGCGTGTGCCTTCGGGCGTAATGGCCAGATGAAAGTGTTCCCGCTTCTGAAACTCGTCGGCCATGAGGTCGGTTATCGAACTTTTTTTGGAGCGGTCGACAGGAATTCCGCCCATAGCATCGAAAAAGTAGCCCATAGGGAAGAAAAACCACGATTTTTTTATCAGAAAAGAAGCTTCGCGACCCAGCGCGAGGTACGACAGTTTGCCTATCGGAAAATCCCAGTTGCTGGTATGTGGTGCCACGCAGATAACGCTTTTTTTAGGCTCGTCAACCTGAACTTTGATTGTCCAGCCAAATAATTTCAGAATAAACTGACTGATTTTTTGCATGTTTTCTTTTTGTTGTATGTCCACAAAGATACTACTTTTTTTGTTTTGCTGCACATTATGCTTTGTGCTGCCCGGAGGCATAAGCTCTTTTTTTCCGTTAATTTCTGTTTATATTGCTGTTGATGTTTGAAATTCCAAAAACTATTTGACGTCAACCTTGTTTTTTGGTATAATTAAACTTAAATACAGAGTTATTTTAAAATACAAAAATTTATTTCACTATTTTTGTGCGTCAAATTTCAAAAAGAACCATGAGTTTAATCGACAGTATTCGTCAACCTATTATTGAAGACCTGAGGGTGTTTAAAAAGTTTTTCGCTCAGGCGTTAAAAACGGATAATCCTTTATTAGCAGATGTGAATGAATATATCGTGGAGGCAAGTGGTAAAAAGTTGCGCCCTATTCTTACACTTCTTTCGGCGCGCCTTTGTGGAAATATGAACGATTCGGCCTACTATGCGGCTCTGGCTATGGAGTTGCTCCACAATGCCAGTCTTATACACGACGATGTGGTCGACGATACACACGAGCGTCGCGGACGTTCGTCGATTAATGCCCGGTGGACAAATAAAGTGGCTGTGCTTTCGGGCGATTACATGCTTTCCAACTCGCTGATTTGCGGTACGAAAACTGAAAATATAGACATTCTGAAATCGATTGCCCGTATTGGTATGGAGCTGTCGGACGGAGAGCTGCTGCAATTGAGCAATATGCAGAAAACCGAAATTTCGGAGGCCGATTATTTCAAGGTAATCCGCAAAAAAACAGCTTTGCTCTTTGCTACCTGTACCGAAGTGGGCGCCCTCTCGGCCGGTGTAGATGCGTCGAAACGGGAGCATTTGTTTCAGTTTGGCGAATTGCTGGGGCTTTGTTTCCAGATAAAAGATGATATTTTCGACTACTTTAATAATATTGAAATAGGAAAACCCACCGGAAACGACTTGCAGGATGGTAAGGTTACCCTGCCGCTGATATATGCGCTTCAGAACTCCGACGATGAGGTGAAAAGCAACGTGGTGGCCATTATTCACTCCAAGGATTTTACGGTTTCCAATATCGACTATATTATGCAGTTTGCCCGCGACAAAGGCGGTGTGGAATATGCAGCCGTTAAAATGGAAGAATTTAAGAAGCAGGCCATTTCCGAACTGGATGTGTTCGAAGATTCGGCTTTCAAAACAGCACTTATACAGTGTGTCGAATTTGCTGCTTCGCGGGATAATTGAAATATATATTCACATGAAAAAACTCTAAAAAGTATCTGTTCGAACAGATACTTTTT
>JAYRXP010000591.1:0-3684 GCA_041917395.1 Paludibacter sp. | reverse complement strand
TGTTACCGTTTTTGGGAGTAAGTTATGTTATTGCCGGTATGGCTTCGTTAGGATTACCAAGTTTAAGTGGTTTTGTGGCAGAGATGACCATTTTTGTGGGTTCGTTCCAGCACACTGACACTTTCCACCGCGTACTGACTATTGCAGCCGTTTCTTCTATCGTAATTACAGCTGTTTACATTCTTCGCGTGGTTGGTAAGATTATTTTTGGCCCAATGCAGGATAAACACCACGAAGAACTGACCGATGCAGTATGGTACGAACGTCTTTCGGTAAGTGTTTTAATCATAGCTATTTTCGCTATGGGATCCGCTCCTTACTGGATTTCGAGCATGATTGGCGAAAGTGTTATTCCTGTTGTTAGTCAGTTAATTAAATAAGACAGCAGACTACAGTTGATAGACAACAGAAAAGAACCAGAGATTAAATTAAAGAAAACAAGAGAAATTTACTAGTAACCGTCGTCAGTCGTCGGTTGTCAAAATAAAAAAATATGGATTACAGTAGTTTTTTGCAAATGCGTGAGGAGTTTTCATTATTGGGAGTAATGATTTTCCTTTTGATTTACGATATATTTGCTACCGGAAAAGGATCAAAGCTTTTTCAACCAATTGCACTGGTGTTGTTTGCAGCGCACACTATTTTAAACTGCATTCCGCGTGAGGCGTTTGAAATTGCCGGAGGTATGTTCCGTTATTTACCCATGCAAACTTACGTAAAAACGATTCTGAACGTTGGCACACTGATTGTATTACTGCAATCGTACAAATTCCTGGAAGACAAAGACTACAATATCAAAAAGGGTGAATTCTATTTTCTGATATTATCCACTTTGCTGGGTATGTATTTTATGATTTCTTCAGGAAACTTCCTGTTGTTCTTCATAGGCCTGGAAACAGCTTCAATTCCTATGGCAGCTTTAGTGGCCTTCAATAAACACAATCGTAAAGCGGCTGAATCAGGAGCCAAATATATTTTCTCGGCAGTATTTGCTTCCAGTATCTCGTTGTTTGGTATTTCGTTGATTTACGGTTCTACCGGAACGGTTTATTTCAGCGATCTGGCAACCATTATGACAAATGCAAATCCATTGCAAATCATGGCATTTGTGTTCTTTGCAGTTGGTTTGTTCTTTAAAATTTCGCTGGTTCCGTTCCACCTGTGGACTCCGGACGTGTACGAAGGAGCTCAGACAAATATTACGTCTTATCTTTCGGTAATATCTAAAGGCTCAGCGGTGTTTGTGCTTTTCACTTTGCTTGTAAAAGTGTTTGGTAATCTGATTGACCAATGGCAACCAATTTTGTGGGTGTTGATTGTAATAAGTATCACACTGGCAAATATCTTTGCTGTGCGTCAGAAAAATCTGAAACGCTTCCTTGCATTTTCGTCTATTTCGCAAGCCGGATATATTTTACTGGCAATTATCAGCGGTACTGCCCTTGGTATGACTTCGCTGGTGTATTATGTACTGGTATATGTATTTTCGAACTTAGCTGCTTTTGGGGTAATCTCGGTTATCGAACAACGCAGTGGTAAAGTTGAACTAAGCGACTACAACGGACTTTATCAAACCAATCCGCGTTTGAGTTTTGTAATGATGCTGGCTCTGTTCTCACTGGCAGGTATTCCTCCGTTTGCAGGATTTTTCAGTAAGTTCTTTGTGTTCTCGGCAGCAGTTCAACAGGGTTTCTACGTATTGGTTTTCATAGCACTGCTCAATACAATTATCTCACTTTATTATTATTTGCTGGTGGTAAAAGCTATGTTCCTTACCAAAAGTGAAACTCCGGTGGAAACAGTAAAAAGTGATGTTGCACTGAAAATCAGTTTTGTGATTTGTACCGTAGCAATTTTGGCTGTAGGTCTGATTAGCGCAATTTACAATCAGATTTCGGTATTCAGCTTCGGACTTTAAACACACAACAGTTTAACAACTGTCCGTTTTTGCTTTACCTTCAAATCGGGAGATAATACCTTT
Source organism: Paludibacter sp. (assembly GCA_041917395.1). Lineage (GTDB taxonomy): Bacteria > Bacteroidota > Bacteroidia > Bacteroidales > Paludibacteraceae > Paludibacter. The sequence goes on along the minus strand of JAYRXP010000591.1, from coordinate 1,703 downwards.
GGGAATCACTTTTTAAATTGTTAGTTAAATTTATTAAGTTCATTGTCAAATGACAAATTCAAAACCGGCCCATCATAACCATGCATTCAGCATAGTTGGAGCGATTGTTACCTTAGGTATTGTTTATGGCGACATAGGCACTTCACCATTGTATGTGATGAAAGCCATTATTGGCGCTACTTCTAACATTTCTTCCGACTATATTCTGGGGGCAATCTCCTGTATTTTCTGGACCCTTACACTTCAAACAACCGTAAAATATGTGTTGATAACCCTTCGGGCCGATAACAAGGGCGAAGGTGGTATTCTGGCATTGTACGCTCTTGTACGCAAAAACAAGAAAAAATGGTTGTATGTGGTTGCCATAATCGGGGCAAGTACACTTATAGCCGATGGCATTATTACACCTTCCATAACGGTAGTTTCGGCTATTGAAGGTTTGCAGGGCATGTATGCGCAAACTCCGGTTGTACCTATCAGTATCGGCATAATAACCGCACTATTTTTCATACAGCAATTCGGCACCAATGTTATTGGTAAATCTTTTGGTCCGATTATGTTTATCTGGTTCACGATGCTTGGTGCGTTGGGATTGTTGCAGATAGTACATATGCCTGAGATAATTAAAGCGCTCAATCCGTACTACGCCATTAATTTGCTGATTAATTTCCCGAACTGGTTCTTAATTCTGGGAGCAGTATTTTTGTGTACAACAGGTGCCGAAGCTTTATATTCGGACTTAGGTCACTGTGGAATTAATAATATACGCATCAGCTGGGTTTTTGTAAAAATTACATTGGTGCTCAATTATCTGGGGCAAGGAGCATGGATTTTGACACACACAGACCTGATAACAGAATCTACAAATCCGTTTTACAGCATAATGCCGGTAGCGTTTTTACCTGTTGGTGTAGCAATGGCAACTGCGGCGGCTGTAATTGCCAGTCAGGCGCTTATAAGCGGTTCGTATACCATTTTCAGCGAAGCTATGAGCCTGAATTTCTGGCCACGACAACTCATAAAGTATCCCACCAAACTGAAAGGACAAATGTATATTCCGTTCGTAAACGGTTTTCTTTTTGTGTTTTGTATTTTGATGGTATTATTTTTCCAGAGTTCGTCGAACATGGAAGCAGCCTATGGACTATCGATAACCATCACCATGTTGATGACCACGCTTTTGCTGACATTCTACCTCCGGACCCGCCATGTGAAGCCGTATTTTGTTTATCCGTTCATCACACTGTTTCTGGCTCTTGAATTATCATTTTTCACGGCAAATATGTTTAAGTTTGTTCACGGAGGCTGGGTTACAGTGCTTATTGCCGGCTGTATAGGTTTGGTTATGCTAATCTGGTTTAATGCACGCCGCATTAAAAACCGCCACATGCAGTTTATAAAAATTCAACCACACTTCTCAACCTTGTCGGATTTAAAAGTTGATGAATCGATACCAAAATATGCAACCAACCTGGTGTATATCAGCAAGGCAAATTATAAAACGGATATTGAAAGTAAAATTATTTACTCGATAATAAACAAACAGCCCAAACGCGCCGATTATTACTGGATTTTGCATATCGACCTGATGGACGAGCCCTATCGCTTCGAATATACCTTTGAACAATTAGTGCCGGATGTACTTTTCAGAGTGAACCTGCGCATTGGTTTTAAGATTCAGCCACTAATAAATCTGTATTTCA
>JAYRXP010000590.1:0-3367 GCA_041917395.1 Paludibacter sp. | reverse complement strand
GTCCCGATTGGGCAGTGAATCCGTACGATTTCGAATCGTCGATGAACATTACCGGTAAAATCCAGATTGAAGGTGTTTATCAGGAAGATGCCGAAGATGTTCTGGCTGCGTTTATCGGAACCGAATGTGTGGGTATTGTAAGTCCTCAGTTTAGTAAAACGCTCAATAGCTACGTGTTATACATGGATGTGTACGGAAATACCGAAGATGCTGCAAAACCACTCACATTTAGCTTGTGGGATGCCGGTACAGGCCGTATTTATCCGGGAGTTGATGTGGTGGGAGGTGCTCTGACATTCTCTTCGGGTTCCATTATCGGTAGTGTTGCTTCGGCTAAAATATTTAATGCAACCGATAAAGTGGAACAGCAATTAGCGATTAAGAAAGGCTGGAACTGGATATCAACCAATGTGGTTAATTCATCACCTTCGTTGATTGATCAGATTAAGTCAGGTATGGAAGCCGATGGAATCAGTCTGAAATCGAAAACAGCATTTACAAACTATTATCCTGCAAGTTTAAGCTGGTCGGGTGCTCTAACTTCCATTAATCAGCGCTCCATGTATTTGATGCGTTCGGCTCAACCAAAATCAGTGAAAGTTGTTGGTTCTACTGCCAAACCGGTTGACTATCCGATAACAATTGGTCCGGGTTGGAACTGGATTGGGTATATACCTCAGTTTGTAACGCCGGTTAAGGAAGCTTTAAGTTCAATCAATGCTGTTGAAGGCGATCAGATAAAAGGTCAGATTGGTTTTGCAACCTATTCGGGCGGTAACTGGAATGGTAGCCTTGAATATCTTGTTCCCGGACAGGGATATATGTTGAATTCGGCTGTTGAAACGACAAGAACGCTTACTTATCCGTCGCAATACATTTCAAGATTAAATGTGAAGCGCAAAGCAAATAATAATCAGGTTATGCACTGGACTTTTAACGAATATGAGTTCCCGCAAAACATGACTGTTACAGCAATCGTAAGAATTGACGGTCTGGAAATAGCGAATGAGAATTTGCAGGTTGCCGCATTTATCGAAAATAAATGTCGTGGTACAATCAATCTTATGTTAGATCCATCAACAAACAGGTATTATGCTTATATGACTATTTTAGGAGATGGTGTAACTGATGTGAATAAAAAAATATCGTTCAGGTGTTACGATCCTGCAACCGGCAAAGAATTGGTTACTGCTGATAATACCCTTGGATATATTTCGGATAGTAATTATGGTGAACCAACCAATCCGTATGTTCTTGCATTTTACACGATATCCACCGATAACAAGGAACTGACCGGTAAGAATCGGATAATCTATCCAAATCCGGTTGTTAATACTCTGAATTTCAATTATAATCCTGAGGATATTAATATGCTGGAAATTGTAGATTGTACGGGTCGTACGCAGATACTTACAGGTACTGTCAACAAAAACGCTATCGAAGTAGGCAACCTTGCACCGGGTATTTATACCTTACGTGTAACAGATAAAAACAAAACATACACCCACAGGTTTATTAAGAAGTAATTCTTAGTCTCTTTAAAACAAAACCCCATAAGTTTCATGACAAACTTGTGGGGTTTTTTTAATAATTACAGGATTATTCTTATCTTTCGCCTCCAAAAATCAGCTACTGAATCCGGTAAAAATTGAAATTATGCTTTACTTGCTGACTTTACAGTCTCTTATTGGTGCATTGGTGTTTCTTGTGCGGAGGCCACACCATGTTTCCAACTATATTCTTTCGGTTTGGTTTGTCATAAACGCATTAAATTTTGTGGGCCTGTTGATTCCGGGCGGATTATCATCCTATATCAAAATAGGGTACATGCCGTTTTTGTTTTTAAACGGGCCTTTGTTTCTGTTTTATGTGCTGAGTCTGATACAAATTAATTTCAGATTTCAGTGGAAGCATGCACTGCATTTATTCCCATTTGTTTTTGTGAGTATCTACCGCCTTATTTCTATTTCGGAGTCGGTGCAGCCGTCGTCGTTTTACGAAGTGCAAATGCCCCTCAGATATCTGATAATCTATGTGTTGCTGTCATTGTCGGTTGGTGTGTATCTGGTGATTATATTTGTGTTGTTAAACCGGCATAAAAACAATATTAAGAATTATTTTGCCAGCAAGTCTCAACGGTTTACGCTGGATTGGGTAAATGTGGTGCTGCTTGTTTTTGCGGTGAGCAGTGTGTTCGAATTCTGGGCTCCTTTGTTGCCGTTGGGACAGGTGTTAGCTGCCGATAAAGTGTTTTGGTTCAATCAGTTTAATCTGGGGATGTTCGCTTTCCTGTTGTTGATATTCGGGCTGTTGCAACCTGCCATTTATGTACAGGAACCTGTGAATAAGGAAGAGCGAATAGCGGAAAGTAAAAAATATGTCCGATCGGGACTGAACAAACAGCAACTGACGAACATCGGGCAATCAATTCAACAGTATATCGAAACTCAAAAGCCCTATCTGAATCCCGATTATAATCTGGAACAAATGGCAAAAGACCTTAATATTACCCGTCAGAATTTATCGCAGACAATTAATGATGAGATTGGAAAGAATTTCTATCAACTTATAAACGAATTCAGGGTTGCCGAATTTAAAAAATACCTGAACGATCCGAAGATGAATCACATTACTTTTTTGGGATTGGCTTACGAAGCCGGTTTTAATTCCAAATCATCCTTTTACCGTGTTTTTAAAGAAATTACCGGTGAAACTCCTACCGAATTCCGTGAAAAAATAAAGCGGAACGACCCTGAGCCTATCTGAGCAGGGTTCTGACATTCCGGTTAACGCTTATTTTATCCCGCTTACGCTTTGTTTCTGAACAGAAATGAAGCGTTTTTTTATCCCATCCGTTCCATTGGGACGTCCTGCAAGCTTGTTGGGACGATTTGCCTGTTGTTTGTCTGTAACATTGCAGCGTGAATTTGCACAACAACAGTTTTGCTCTTTTGCAATCCCCGAAAATGAAACATTAAATTAATTAAAAAATCGAATCATGAAATCACAACAAAAAACATGGACACTGGTATTGTTCGTATTGTTAGCAACTTATTCGTTGCAGGCGCAGCAGCAAAAAGCAGATACGGCAAGTGTAAAAAGAAACACAAAAGAAGAAAGCAACCGTAACATTATGCTGAATGCATCGGACGATACCGGTCCGCGCCAAATATCTATCGGATTGCCGGTAGTTAACCCAAGCGACGTTATTATACTTGAAAACGACCTTCCTGTTGTTTATCATTACTGGCCTCATTTTCCCAACACACACTGGCGTGCCGATTCGAGTCTGGGCGGCATGGGACTATTGAAATTGTCGGAAGTGCAAACCACTACCGGACGTGTGGGTTATGCTACCAACTCATAC
>JAYRXP010000589.1:0-2757 GCA_041917395.1 Paludibacter sp. | reverse complement strand
TCCACCATTACTTTTTTCACTTCCTTGCCGTTTACCATAATTTTTCCATCGTCGGTAATTGTAATTCCCGGAAGCCGCTTCAGTAAATCTTCCACCACGGCATTGTCGCGGAGGCGGTAGGCTGCTGCGTCGTATTCAACGGTGTCGGTTTTTACATTCATCTGGGCGCGTTGTGCCACTACGGTTGCTTCGGCCAGACTGATAGCAGTCTCTGTTATAATAATGTTTTTGAGCTGAGTTACCGTTTCCTGTTCGTTGAGATGTATCGGCTGTGTCAGGGTTTGGTAGCCCACACGCGATATGGTCAGCAAAAAATCTGTTTCTTTCAGCTCATTGAGTACAAAATCGCCAAACTCATCCGTAGTGGTTCCGCCCACCATGGCACTGTCTTTGGGCGAAAGAACTCTGACTGTAGCATATTCCACCGGAATTGTTTCGCTCTTTTCCTGTGTAACAACTTTTCCCCGGAGTATTCGTTTTGATGGAGTATTCTGAGCCTGTAGCGGAAGTGCTATAAGCAGACATACAGCAAGTTTCATGGCGAACGAAAATGCCACGAAACCATTCTTTTTTAAGATTGTACGGATTTTAAAACAGGTTATTGTTATACCGGATTCATTCCGGCTTGTACTTGCCAAAGGTATCGAACTTAATTTCACTTCAAAGCTAATGCTGATTTTTGCGCAAATATAGCATAAAATTGCATACCGCTTTCAGAGTTTTCAAATAAATTTCACTCCGGTGTGCGCCAAAACAGCATAAATATCGATAAAATCTCTTGATTTATTGATAGAATACAGGTAGGGAATTGCGAAAAAATGACTAATTTTGCAGCACAATAAAGAATAGGTATTAGTTAATATATAAAACATTAAAAATCAAATAAATATGAGCAAAAAAGCATTGTTAATGATACTCGATGGCTGGGGAATAGGAAACCATTCCAAAGCAGACATTATCTACAACACACCAACACCTTACTGGGATTCGTTGCTGGCCACTTATCCAAATTCGCAGTTGCTGGCCTCCGGCGAAGATGTGGGTTTGCCCGACGGACAAATGGGTAACTCCGAAGTGGGTCACCTCAATATTGGTGCCGGACGTGTGGTATATCAGGATTTGGTGAAAATCAATATTGCCTGCCGCGACAACAGCATTCTCGAAAATCCGGCCGTAGTGAAAGCCTATTCCTATGCCCGCGACAACAAAAAGAAAATTCATTTTCTGGGACTTGTTTCGGATGGTGGCGTGCACAGTTCGCTCGATCATTTGTTGAAACTCGTGGATATTGCTAAAGAATACAACGCCGAAGCTTACGTTCATTGCTTTATGGACGGACGCGATACCGACCCCAAAAGCGGTAAAGGCTTTATCGAACAATTAGATAATTACACCAGGGGAACAACTACCAAAATTGCGTCTATCATTGGTCGTTACTACGCTATGGACCGCGACAAACGCTGGGAACGTGTGAAAAAAGCATACGATTTGATGGTACACGGTACCGGCGAAGCCAAAACCGATATGGTCGCTGCCATGCAGGAATCGTACGATGCGGGTGTAACCGACGAATTTGTAAACCCGATCGTGGCGGTTGATGCTGCCGGAAATCCGCTGGCCAAAATCGAAGCCGGTGATGTGGTTATCTTCTTCAATTACCGCAACGACCGTGCTAAAGAACTTACCGTTGTGCTTACACAGCAGGATATGCCCGAAGCCGGTATGATGACCATTCCGTTGGAATACTTCTGTATGACTCCTTACGATTCGTCGTACAAAGGATTAAATGTGTTGTTCGACAAGGACAACGTGCAGAACACGCTCGGTGAATATGTATCAAATCTGGGTAAAAAACAATTGCGCATTGCCGAAACCGAAAAATTTGCTCATGTAACCTTCTTCTTCTCAGGTGGTCGCGAAAGCGAGTTCCCCGGCGAAGACCGTATTCTGGTTCCGTCGCCAAAAGTGGCTACCTACGACCTGCAGCCTGAAATGAGTGCTCCCGAAGTGGCCGACAAATTAGTAGCTGCACTGAATACACAGCAATACGATTTCATTGCGCTTAACTTTGCAAACGGCGATATGGTTGGGCATACCGGCGTACGCGAAGCCATTGTAAAAGCGGTGGAAACAATTGATAAATGCGTGAGTCAGGTGGTCGAAGCTGCCAAAGCCAACGATTACGAAGTGATTATCATTGCCGACCACGGTAATGCCGATAACGCCGAAAACGAAGATGGTTCGCCCAATACTGCCCACTCGCTTAATCCGGTTCCGTTTATTTACGTTACCGAAAACAAAGCAGCAAAAGTGGAAAACGGTATTCTGGCCGATGTGGCTCCTTCAATCTGTACCATTATGGGTATCGAAAAGCCGGCTGAAATGACAGGCCGCTCGTTGATTAAATAAGACAACGGACGACAGACCACGGATAACAGAAATAAATAAAACGGGAAATTACTGAAAGGTGGTTTCCCGTTTTTTGTTTACATTTGCAAACCAATATTTTTGTAAGTAAGTAATCAGAATTAATTTATATTATTTTGAACGCAAAGTCGCCAAGGCGCTAAGCCGCTATGATATTACCACTTTGTGCCTTTGCGACATTGCGTCTTTGCGTACAAAAAATATTATATAATCTAATTTTGAAAATGTACTTATGATAAAAAGAAATATCAGCTTACTAATTTTATCCATATTAACAGGCTGTTTGTTTTCGCAATCAGTTTCTGAAAACAAAAAATACAATCTTGTTTC
>JAYRXP010000588.1:0-2363 GCA_041917395.1 Paludibacter sp. | reverse complement strand
TAAATCAGATTATGTTTGGCATATTTTTTTGTTATTGCATCGTAGACCGGAACTAAAAATCCGTTTTTGAAGCCGCAAAGCAAACAAATATTTCCAACTGGTTCTGCGCTCTGCCATTTTAAGTCAAGTTCTTTGCCGGCGTAAAGAGCTTTGGTTACAAAATTTTTCCCCGTTTTAAAAATAAGTTCATAATCCTGAGTGCAGAATGTAAGTTTGGATAAATTAAAGTTCTCAATTTCGGTTTCTGCGTTGAAAACAGCGTTTTCAACACATTCGGTACGAAGATATATGCCACTTTCGGTCATGTTTGGCAAAAAGCTTTTCTCCTATATAAACCGGGTTGCGGGAATTTGTCCTTTAAAAACGGATGTTCCATCCACTGATATTTCTATTTCCGATATATAATCAGCCATTAATTGGGTGGCGTGAAGGACATCGTTGTAGTGGTAAAATTCTTCCCAGTTTGAATAAATTGTTTTGTCGGAGGGTCGGTACGTGCCCAGTACCAACTCTGCAGCTGTACCTTTTATTATTATGTTTATTTTGCTCATTATTGGTTGGCTGTTATTTTTGCTTTGCCCTTTTTTGACGCTCTTTCGCTACAGAAGTGAGCCGATATTGGTTGTAAATAACTTAACCGCTATAGCTAAAAGGATGATTCCGAAGAATTTACGCAGGATATAAATACCTCCTTCGCCAATAGTTTTTTCGATTTTGGAGGTCGATTTCAGTACAAAATAGACAAAAATCATGTTGAGAATCAATGCGATAATTATGTTTATAGCGTCATACTCGGCACGTAACGAAAGGAGTGTGGTGAACGACCCCGGACCTGCAATAAGCGGAAATGCCAACGGTACAATAGATGAACTTCCTTCAGGTCCTTTGTTTCTAAAAATTTCGACATCAAGAATCATTTCGATGGCAAAAATAAAAATTACCAATGCGCCGGCAACTGCAAATGACTGAATATCAACATTGAATAATTTTAAAATTCCTTCGCCGGTGAATAAAAAAGCGATAAGTATGAGAAACGCGATGGCACTGGCTCTGAATGCGTGTACCACATTGGCTTTCTTTTTTATATCTAAAATGAGGGGTATCGAACCTAAAATGTCGATAATTGCAAAAAGTACCATAAAGGCACTTGTGAGTTCTATAAGGCTGAAATTCATAATTATTTGTAATTTACAGGCGTTAGTATGTATCTGATTTAACGGGTTCTTTCGCTTATTTTTTTATTTACTTTTCTTCGTTCATTGTCGAAAATCCAACCCCATTTGTTGAAATATTTAATCATATTCAGTGTGTGAATCCATAGCATACGAATGCTTTTGTAGGAATCCTGAGCGTGATTGTGAACTGCAGACACTTCGGGGTAAAATACCGTGCGATATTTCCGGTGAATTCTGCGCGTCAGGTCAATATCTTCAGGATACATGAAAAACCGTTCGTCGAATAATCCAACATCGCGCAATGAACTGACTCTTAAAAACATAAAACATCCCGAAAGATAAGGAACATCCATTGTTCGGTTGTAGCCGGTGTTCCGCATCTCGAATTTCTCTCTTCGTTTCTTAGTCCAACCTTCGGGCAAAAACCTGCGGAACAACAAATCGAAAGGAGCCGGAATTAGTTTGCAAAGGTACTGAATTTGCCCGTCAGGATAAAATATTTTAGGCATTAAATGTCCGATTTCTGTATTGTTATTCATAAATGAAACCATGACATCGAGAATTTCGGGATTAAAAGAAATGTCGGGATTTACAACCAAATGGTAGTCTGTATTTTGTGTAATGCTCTGGCGTAAAGCTATATTGTGAGCTGCTCCATAGCCAATATTCCGGTTGTTGTATATATATGTGGCATTTAAATTCGTAAATCCGGCATTGCTGACAGGCGAATTATCAATCAGATAAATTTTGTCCACTGTTTCGGTCATTCGAAGTATACGAACCAGTTGTTCGATTTCTTCAAATTTGTTGTTATATAGAACAATGGAAGCGTTTATCATCGTTTTTCGGTAAATTTTATATCCTATTTTTGCAATGCAATATTAATCATTTTATTCCGATTCCAGACTGATGTGTTGCGGAAAATGATACAGTACATAAAAAAAGCCCGATAATTTATCGGGCTTTCGTATTCTTTTGTTGGTTAAAAGAACTTATTCAGCAACTTCAGCAGTTTCCTCTGCAGCAACTTCAGCAGGAGCATCTACAGCGGCTTCAGCTTCGGCAGCTGCCGCAATAGCTTCAGCTTTTTTCTTTGCCAATTCAGCAGCTTTAGCTTTGTTTACTTCAGCTTCGGCAGCCAGACGGGCTTTCGCGTTAGCAGCTTTTTCAGCAGCTAATTGTTCTTTT
>JAYRXP010000587.1:0-3097 GCA_041917395.1 Paludibacter sp. | reverse complement strand
TGTGATAAGTGAAATTTATAACACTTTTGAGTATAAAATTGTTTATGTTAGCCTTCAAATGTTAATCAAACTCCATTTTGTATGATTGCTAAAGCTCCTATAACTATTAAAGACATCGCGAAAGCATTAAGTATTTCACCTTCCACCGTTTCGCGTGCTTTGAAAAATCATCCGGACATTAGTCAGGATACAAAAGACCTTGTAAATGCCTACGCCAAAGAAAACCATTACCGTCCGAATACGCTTGCGTTAAGTTTGAGAACGAGCAAGAATAATACAATCGGTGTTATTGTACCCGAAATTGTGCATTATTTTTTCTCTTCTATTTTGTCGGGGATTGAGCAAATAGCAAATGCTGAGGGATTTAATGTAATTCTCTGCCAGTCCGACGAGAATTACGAAAAGGAAGTAAGCAACACAAAGGCATTGATTGCGACCCGGGTTTCGGGAGTGTTAGCCTCTTTGGCCAAACATACCACCAACTATGACCATTACCGCGAAATTATGGAAAGCGATATTCCGCTGGTTTTTTTCGACCGTATATGTATCGATTTAAGCACCGACCGTGTGGTTGTCGACGATTATGCGGGAGCTTTTGCTGCTGTGGAGTATTTAATTCAGACTGGTTGTAAACGAATTGTTTTTTACAGTTCTCCACTGCATTTGGAAATTTCGAAAAACCGTAAAAACGGGTATCTGGATGCTTTGCGAAAGTATGGTCTTCCGGTCGACGAATCGTTGATAAAAGTTTGCGACACGCGTGAAGAAGCAATGATAATTACGCCCGACATACTCGATAGTCCGAACAGGCCCGATGGTTTCTTTTCTACAAACGACCACTGTGCTGCTGGTATTTTGCAAGCGTGTAAGTTAGCAAAACTGCGTGTGCCTGAAGATGTTTCGATTATGGGATTTTCGGATGGAGAATTGGCACGTGCCTGCGATCCGATGCTTAGCACAGTTGAACAACATGGTTATGAGATGGGACGTCATGCCGCTAAATTGTTGATTGATAAGATTAACGGGGTAACACATGGACAGTACACGAATAAAATTGTGAAAACGAATTTAATCATTCGCGGAACTACGCGGTAATTTTCAAACGGATGAAACAAAAACTTTCTTTCGCTCAAATATGGAACATGAGTTTCGGCTTTCTCGGAATTCAGTTCGGATTTGCATTGCAAAATGGTAATGCATCGCGTATACTTATGACTTTCGGAGCTGATGTGGACCATTTGAGTTGGTTTTGGCTAGTTGCTCCAATAACGGGGATGATTGTTCAGCCGATAATTGGTTATATGAGCGATCGTACGTGGACAAAACTCGGCCGGCGCCGACCATATTTTTTGGTTGGTGCATTACTTACAAGTATTGCTCTCATCCTGATGCCTAATGCGCCGCATTTGTCTGCCGTTATAGCTCCAATGTTTGTGGGTGGCGGATTGTTAATGATTATGGATGCGTCTATCAATATTTCGATGGAGCCATTCAGAGCGTTGGTGGCCGACAAATTGCCTGAAGAACAACACACACTGGGTTTTTCAATTCAGACTTTATTAATAGGTATTGGTGCTGTGCTTGGCTCATGGCTGCCTTACATGCTGGGTAACTGGTTTGGATTTTCGAAAGAACCCGGACAAAGTGGCTTAGTGCCCGACAATGTGACGTATTCGTTTTATTTCGGAGCCGTTATACTCATTTTCACTATTCTCTGGACAATAGTGACTACTGGCGAATATCCGCCCGAAAAAACAGAAACGGACGAATTGGTGACCGAAAAACAAAAGTTTTTTGTACCGCCTGTCATGGTTCAGCTATTGTTCGTACAGTTCTTTTCGTGGTTTGCTTTGTTTTCGATGTGGGTTTATACCACACCGGCGGTTGCACTAAAATTCTTTGGTACTACAAACCCGAATTCACCCGAATTTCAGGAAGCTGGTAATTGGGTGGGAATTTTATTCGGAGTTTATAATGGTATTTCTGCCGTTTTGGCTATGTTATTGCCGGTTTTGGCCAAGCGATTAACGAAAAAAGGTACACACGCACTTGCGCTGTTTTTTGGCGCAGTTTCGATGTTGTCGTTTTTAATAATTGATAATAAAGAGTTACTTATTATTCCAATGATTGGTATTGGTATCGCCTGGGCAAGTATTCTGGCTATGCCTTACGCTATGTTGGCAAACTCAATTCCAGCTAAAAGAATGGGTATGTATATGGGATTATTTAATATGTCTTTAACAATTCCACAAATAGTTAGTGGAGTGACTACAGGATTAATTTTAAAATACTGGTTCAATGATAATCCGGTTTTGTGTATTGTGATGGCCGGAGTTTCATTTTTTATTGCAGCAGTATTATCTCTTTTTATCAGATTGAAAACTTCAAAAAGTCCTGAAAACGTTTTTTGAGTCATAATTGGTTGTGATAGCGTAAAATAAAATTTAATAAACTGTAAAACAATATGATAGTATCACAGGATCCCTGGCTTATTGCCGAAAGTAGTTTTAATGTTGATGCGCAACAACAGGCCGAAATATTATTTACGCAGGGTAACGGACTTATAACCCAGCGAGGTTGTTTTGAGGAATTTAATTCAGGGAATAGCCCGAAGGGGACTTTTATAAAAGGAATTAATACCCCCACGAAAGTGTCCGATTTACCCGACTGGACCTCGATTGTAGTGCGTCTGAATGCGGAGATAATTGACTTGTGTAATTGTGAGATACTGAATTATCAACGCATTCTGAATAGTAAGGATGGGGTTTTAACCAGAATTTTTGAACTGAAAACTCCGGGTGGAAATACAATCAGAATAGAGTCGGTTCGTTTTCTCAGTTTGTCAGATATGGAGTTGGGAGCAATTAAATATAATGTTAAATCTATTGATTTTCAAGGTAATATAAATCTGTCGGTAGTGCTCGATGGTAGCTCGCACGAAAAAAACAGTCCTTTAACCGAGCCGGAATGGAATGTTTTACAATCGAGGACTCAGGCCGATGTAGCACATTTATGGATTCAGACCAGAAAAACAAATTTTCAGGTATGTGAGGCCGTGAGTTTTGATTTTTATAAAAATAATACACCCAAAAAAGTC
>JAYRXP010000586.1:0-4007 GCA_041917395.1 Paludibacter sp. | reverse complement strand
CGATTTCTCTGCCCGTCTGAAAAGCAAAATGATGAAAAAAGAACATGAATGAAGTCGCCTACCATATCCCAGCACTGCTCTCCGAAACAATTGAAGGACTGCACATTAACCCCGATGGAATTTATGTCGATGTTACTTTCGGAGGCGGTGGACATTCGCGGGAAATTCTGAAAAACCTGAGCGCAAAAGGCAAGTTGTTCGGATTCGACCAGGATCTGGACGCAATCGATAACATCATTGAAGACAAGCGATTTACCTTTGTTCGCAGCAATTTCAGGTATTTGAAAAATTTTCTGAAATACCACGGAATTGAAAAAGTAGATGGCATTCTGGCCGACCTGGGAGTATCCTCACATCACTTCGATGAGGCAGAACGCGGATTTTCATTTCGCTTCGATGGTGCACTCGATATGCGCATGAATACTGAATCAAAAACAACTGCCGCTCAGATTCTCAACACATACAGCGAAGAGCAACTGGCCGATGTTTTTTATTTATATGGCGAATTGCATAATTCGCGAAAAATAGCACGCACCATTGCCCAGAGTCGCGCAAAACAACCTGTAGAAACTATTTTTCAGTTTATCGAGATTTTGAAACCCTATTTCGGACGGGAAAAAGAGAAAAAAGATATGGCGCGTGTTTTTCAGGCGCTACGCATCGAGGTAAATAAAGAAATGGAAGTGCTCGAAGAACTTCTGACACAAAGCCTGGATGTACTGAACCCGGGTGGACGCATAGCCATTCTGACTTACCACTCGCTCGAAGACAGGTTGGTAAAAAACTATTTCAGAAGCGGAAACTTTGAAGGTAAGCTGGAAAAAGATTTTTACGGAAACATAATTGCACCACTCAAACCGGTAAACAACAAGGTAATAACAGCGGGTGCAGATGAAATTGAACGAAACCCGCGTGCCCGCAGCGCGAAATTAAGGGTTGCTGAGTTGTTGTGATGATAAATTGATGAACAAATTTGCTTTACAAAATTTATGAACTAAAAAATGAGTTGGATACGTAAAATAGCTGAAGCCGTAAAGGGAAATGAAGATTTCAATGATTTGAAATCGAGCACTCTGCGCGACATCATAAACGGGAATATTCTGACTAAAAATTTTCTGAAAAAACAATATCCGCTTTTGATACTCATTGCTATGCTGGCTTTTCTGTATGTCGACAATCGTTATTATTGCGAAACGCAGCTTTCGAAAGTGATAAAACTAAAACGCGAAATACAGGACATTAAATACGAATCGCTTACAATATCGGCTGAACTGATGGAAATAAGCAGGCAATCAAACGTCAGGAAAATGATTAAGGAACGGGGACTAACGCTTTCAGAGTCGAACACACCTCCGGTAGTGATAGAGGTAAAAACGGTCCCAAACCCCTAAAGGAACATAAAGAAAACACCATACTTAGTAATTAAAATTCCCCCTTCAAGAGTTTGGGGTATCTTATAAAAATGGCAGGAAAACGCGACAGCATATTACTCAGATTCGGAATAGTATACTTTGGTATAGTACTCCTTTTCATTGCTGTGCTTGGACGTATTATTTATCTGCAGTCGGTGGAAAAAGACGAATGGCTGGCCGTGGCTGCCAAAAGCAAAAAAACCGACATAATAGTAAAGCCAAACAGAGGAAATATATTCGCTTGCGACGGACGTTTGATGGCCAGCTCCATTCCCACCTACTATATATATATGGACACCCGCGTACCCGCCCTGCGTGATGACGATGGAAAATTATTCAAAGAAAAAGTGGATTCGCTGGCGGCAAGCATGGCAACCTATTTCGGCGACCGCTCAACCGAGGAATATAAATCGATGCTAAAAAAAGCATATCGCGAGAAAAAGGGAGAACTCAGATTATATCCTCAGCGCATTTCGTACGCACAGTTAAAAGAAGTACGTAAAATGCCTCTGTTCAGACTTGGACGAAACAAAAGCGGACTTATTACCAAAGAAATGCTCCGTCGTGAAAAACCCTTTGGCTCACTGGCTTCGCGCACTATCGGCGATATTTACGCCGATGAATCGAAAGGCGGAAAAAACGGACTCGAATTATTCTTTAACCGCGAATTGCTGGGTACTCCGGGCGTATCGATGGTACAGAAAGTAGCCAACCGTTTTGAAGAAACTGTTCAGATAGAACCGATTAACGGACTTGACATACTAACGACAATCGACCTGAACATGCAGGACATCGCCGAAAAAGCACTGGTCGACAGTATGCGTTCGTTTAACGCCGGCAATGGCTACGCTATCGTAATGGAAGTAAAGACGGGTGAGGTTAAAGCCATCGTTAATATGTACCAGAATCCGGACGGCACTTTTACCGAGAATAAAAACGGTGCCGTTTCCGACCAGGCCGAACCGGGATCGACATTCAAAACCTTTTCGCTCATTGCTCTGCTCGACGAAGATAAAGCCAAAATAACCGATGTAATGCACACCGGCGGAGGTGTTCACGAGTTTGCAGGTCGCAAAATGAACGACCACAATGCTAAAAAAGGTGGATTCGGAAGCATAACACTGGCCGAGGCCATGCATGGTTCGTCAAACGTAGCTATTTCAATGGCTGTTGTAAAAGCATGGGGCGACAATCCGGCAGGATACGTTGAAAAACTCTATGAAATGGGGATGAACGAAAAGTTCGACCTCGAAATACCCGGAAATTCAGGCCCTAAAATCCGCCATCCAAAAGACAAAGCCCGCTACTGGTCGGCCACAACTCTCCCCTGGATGTCGATAGGTTATGAGTCTCAGATTCCGCCGATTTATACGCTGGCCTATTATAATGCTATTGCAAACAAGGGGAAACTGATACGTCCGTTTTTTGTAAAAGCCATTATGCGAAATGGCATAAAAATAAAGGAATTTAAAACAGAAACAATTCGCGAGCAGATATGCCGGGAATCGACACTTAAAACTGTGCACGAAACGTTGTTGGGAGTATTGGAAGCACCAAAGGGAACCGCCAAAAACGTTCGGTCGAAGTTTGTACGAATTGCGGGAAAAACAGGAACAGCGCAAATTTCGAAAGGAGCAGCAGGATACAAAGCAGGCGGAAAAAGCTATCAGGTGTCGTTTTGCGGTTATTTCCCGGCCGACGATCCGCTTTATACCTGTATCGTTGTAATTCGTGAACCTAAAAATGGATATCCGTCAGGAGGATTAATGGCCGGTTCGGTTTTCAAGAGTATCGCAGAGGAAATAATGGCTCTGAAATCGAATTTAAAACCGGAAAATCTGAAACTGGATTCAACAAAGATTTTCCCTTATATGCCCGATATAAAATCAGGTTATGCAAAAGCCGTCAACTCGGTCATAGCTGATATACAACTGGGAGTTCCGCAGACAAAAGCAAACTGGATAAAACCGGAAGCTCACGACAGCACCATTCAGATTACTCCGCTAAAGGTATATAGAAATCGCCTGCCCGATTTACACGGAATGGGTGCAAAAGATGCCTTATTCCTGCTTGGACAAATGGGTTTGCGGGTTCAGGTGACGGGCAGAGGGAAAGTGGTTTCGCAAAATATTGCAGCAGGCACTTCTGTACACAAAGGACAATTGATTCAATTAAAATTAAATTAATTCAGGAAGAATATGATTTTAAGCGACTTAACAAACGACATAAAACTCATTTCGGTAGTGGGCAATACCGACACCGAAGTTACATACATACAATTTGACTCCAGAAAGACCACTGAAAACTCGGTGTTTGTAGCCACCCGCGGATCGGCTGTGGATGGACACGATTACATCGACATGGCCATCGAAAAAGGAGCAAAAGTGATTGTTTGCGAAAAACTGCCGGCAGAAACAAAAAATGGCATTTGCTACCTGCTGGTCGAAAACAGTTCGGATGCTTTGGGCAAAATGGCGTCGGCGTGGTATGGATTCCCATCTTCGAAGCTCACATTGGTGGGTGTTACGGGCACAAACGGCAAAACAACCATTGCAACCCTGCTTTACAAACTGTTTCGGGAATTGGGGTATAAAT
>JAYRXP010000585.1:0-2200 GCA_041917395.1 Paludibacter sp. | reverse complement strand
TTTTACTTAGCGGTTTCAAGTATTTGTTTTGCAAATAGTAAGGATGCTCCTGTATTGATAGGCTTGGATTTTTCGGAACTGTTGATGAATAAAGTTGACCTTGCCGGAGGAAAAATCCAAACAATTGCATCATACAACCGGGTAATTAGTATTGCAAATAGTATTCTCCAAAAAACAGCACTGAAAGTAACCGATGGAGCAACCCCAGTTTCGGGTAATGTACACGATTTTTATACCATTTCTTCGTATGCATGGCCAAATCCGAACACCGAAGATGGAATGCCGTGGATTTACAAAGATGGATATATTAACGAAGAAGCGGAAGGCGATAATTATGATTTGAAACGCTATAACACGACCATTTATTATATTAAAACCTTGTCGTTAGCGTGGTTTTATTCGGGCGATGAAAAATATGCAAGTAAAGCTGCCGAACTTTTAAGAGTTTGGTTTATTAACGAAGAAACCCGCATGACTCCTGCCTTTGAATACACAAGTGCAATTCCGGGAGTTACAAATGGGCGGTATTCCGGAATTATCTACGGAGTGGCTATGATTGATATTATCGATTTTGTATATCTTCTTTCTTTGTCCGAAAGTTGGACTCAGACCGATGATACAAATCTGAGACAATGGTTTTCCGACTATGTAAACTGGTTGATTACAAGTGACTTTGGTATAAAGGAAAGTAATACCACCAATAATCATAGTGCATGGTATTGTGCACAAGTAGCTACGTTTTCCATTTATTGCGGAAATATAACCTTGGCAAATGCGATGGTGGAAAAAGGTAAATTCCACTTGGATCAACAAATGGTTGCAGATGGTAGCCTGCCCCGCGAGTTGGCAAGAACAAGGTCTTTTCATTATTCGTACTACGGATTAGATGCTTTTGCTGCGTTGGCAAACTGTGGTAGCCGAATAGGAAACGACTTGTGGAATTATGAGCTTTCAGACGGACGGCGTTTTAAAAAAGCGTTTGATTTTTTTCTGCCTTATATAACGAAAGAAAAAGCGTGGACGTGGGCGGATATTGATTTGAACGAAGACAAAGATGCCGACAGGATAAATTGTATTTTTCTTGTTCGTTCGGCAAGGCGAATTTTTAATACGGCTGAATTGAAAAGTGCGGAAGATTATATTGCCTCTATTGCACCTGCCGATAATGAGAAAGTGTGGCTTATGGGGCGAAATGTTTCTTTCAGTACGGGTTTTGAATCCGATTATAATAATGTTGATATACAGATTAATAAAAGGATGATTACATTATTTACTTCCGATACAAAAAAATACCGTTTATACACAATACAGGGATTTTTAATTGCTGAGGGCTATGTTGTCGGACAAAAAAGCATTTCGGTTAAACAATCCGGAATGTACATTATTCAGGTAGGAAATTCATCGGCCAAGATGTTGATATACTAATAATTATTTAAATTGTAATAAATGAAAAACAATCGTATCATTTTTCTATTCATAGTGAGTTTAGCAATGTTTGTGTCTCTTTACGGACAATCGAAATCGGCAAAATACAAAAGCAAACCGACATTAATTAGCCTGAACTACAACGATCTTTTGAAAAACAAAAAAGACTTGGAAGCAGGTAAGCCTGAAATTTCGACTGCTTACAAAAAAATAATTGCAAAAGCGGATGCTATTCTAAAAAAAGAACCGCTAAAAGTAACCGATGGTGCAATTCCGCCAAACGGAAATAAAAACACATTTTTCACAATCGCACGATATGCTTGGCCTAATCCAAATACCGAAAATGGAATGCCATATATTACAAAAGATGGTTACGTGAATAAAGAATCGTTAGGTGAAAATTACGATTTAGACCGATATAACAATACGGTGTTTAATGTGATATATTTGTCAACAGCCTGGTTTTATTCAGGCGATGAAAAATATGCAAAGAAAGCCTCCGAATTACTTCGGGTTTGGTTTATAAATCCCGAAACCCGCATGACACCCGATTTTGAATATGCAGGAGGACTTCCGGGAGTATATTCAGGTACTTTTTCGGGAATTATTTATGGCGTTGTGATGGTAAACATGATTGACTATGTCAATTTACTTACATTGTCGAAAAGCTGGACAACAGCAGATAATGATGCTTTAAAAAAATGGTTTTCGGAATATACTCAATGGCTATTGACAAGTGAATTTGGGATTAAAGAAGGCAAAACCACCAACAATC
>JAYRXP010000584.1:0-6086 GCA_041917395.1 Paludibacter sp. | reverse complement strand
TTCGGTAACAAATCTAGAATCTTTTGAAGAGGCTGAGTGGTATTCTGCCTCTGTTTCGGAGGATGCCACGCTCAGTGAAATTTTCAGTACAGCTGGCGTACGCAAAATTATTATTTCGGAAGTAAACTATGGTACCATGTTTTCGTATCTGGGATTGGATGCTTATCTGGCATTTTTAAATTCCGGATTTAAGGATGTTGTTGTGCCAAAGCAAGTGGCAGTTGTTGATAAAAAAACGGTTGCAAAAGACGCGAAACCCAAAGTGGAAAAACCTGCGGCGGTCGTTCCGGTAGTTGCCGCGAAAGAAGTAGCAAAGCAGCCCGAATCTGTAACGGCTAAGGCAGTTGAAACGAAAGCAGAAACATTACCTGAAAAGAAGCCGGAGCAAACACCGACGGTACAACAATCGACTCAACCGACTGCTCCTCCAAAAGTTGAACCTGTAAAGGATGACGTGCCGCTGTTTAAAAATTTGTTTGCGTACAGAGCTAACGATCCGCACTATCTTACAATCTCTGTATTGGGTGGAACTTTCGATTTCGAAAAACTAAAGGCTGCTTTTGATGCTTTCAATGCTAAAAACTATGGAATGCTTAATCTAAAAGTCTCCAAAGAAGTTGTCGACAAACGGCAGTTTATAATTATTGGTTCGTTTGCCGATGCAAATATTGCGAAGTCTTATCTTTTCCGGATTGTCGACGAATCGGCTCTATACGAACAGATTAAAGATACAAATTACCGAAACTTAATAGGCTCGCAACGAAACCTGAATGTGATGATGCAGCAAAATGCGATGGAAACGTATTTTGAATTTATGAAGCAGTATTATTTAAAATAACTACTAATCGTCTTTTGACTTTGTCTTTAGACAATCGATTAAAAAAAATGAAAAAAGACCGCATACTTTGGGCCGACGACGAAATTGATTTGCTTCGTGCCTATGTGTTATTTCTTGAAGAAAAAGGATACGAGGTGGTTACGGCTACCAACGGAAAAGATGCTGTTGAGCTTTGTCAGAAGGAAAGTTTTGATATTATTTTCCTCGATGAAAATATGCCCGGCCTGAGCGGTCTCGAAACACTGGCTTTGATTAAAGATATCGATGCCGATGTGCCCATGGTAATGATTACCAAAAGCGAAGAGGAAAATATTATGAATATGGCTATTGGTAATAAAATTGCCGATTACCTCACTAAGCCGGTGAATCCCAGTCAGATACTGCTAACGCTCAAAAAAAATATTCATAAAAAAGAAATTGTGAGCGAGCATGCCACTTCGACTTATCGAACCGAGTTTGGAAGGATTGGAATGCAAATAAATGATTCTCTGACCTACGAAGACTGGGTGGAAGTATATAAAAAACTTGTTTATTGGGAGTTAGAGTTGGCCGAAACTGACAATGGCATGGATGAAATGCTTCGGATGCAAAAAACCGAAGCAAATTCAACGTTCAATAAGTTTATAAAGCGAAATTACATGTCGTGGTTCGAACGCCCCGATAAACGTCCGCTGATTAGTCCGGATTTATTTAAAACGAAGGTTTTTCCATTGATTGACAAAGGCGAAAAGGTGTTTTTTATACTTGTTGATAATTTCCGTTACGATCAGTGGAAAGTAATTCGCGAACTTATGAGCGAGTTTTTTACGTTTACCGACGAAGGTATGTATTGCAGTATGTTGCCTACAGCTACTCAGTATGCCCGAAATGCGATTTTTTCAGGTTTGTTGCCGCTTCAGATACAACAAATGTTTCCCGATCTTTGGGTGGATGAGGAGGAGGAAGAAGGTAAGAATCTGAATGAAAAGGACCTGATTCAGACGCAATTGCATCGTTTCCGGAAAAACTACACATTTTCATATCACAAAATTAATGAGTCGTCCTATTGTGAAAAAGTGATTGAACAATTACCAAAAATTGAAAACAATCAACTGAATGTCATTGTACTGAATTTTATTGATATGTTATCGCACGCCCGTACAGAGTCGAAAATGATGCGCGAACTGGCAAACGACGAGCAGGCTTACCGCTCACTCACAGTGTCGTGGTTCCGTCATTCGCCTACTTACGAATTGATGAAAGCTATAGCCAAACGTAAATGCAAGGTAATTTTCACTACCGATCACGGAACCATTCAATGCGATAACCCGATAAAAGTAATTGGCGATAAAAATACGAATGTAAATCTGCGTTACAAAGTGGGTAAAAGCCTGAGCTACAATAAAAAAGAAGTTTTTGAAATAACACAACCTGCCAAAGTAGGTTTGCCAAGTCCGAATGTGAGCTCGGCTTATATTTTTGCGGGAAATAAGGACTTTTTTGCTTATCCGAACAACTACAATCATTATGTAAGTTATTATAAAAATACATTCCAGCATGGTGGTATTTCATTGGAAGAAATGTTGATACCGCTGATAGTAATGGAGCCAAAGTAATTTACTATTTATCCATTTACCATTTTTAATTTATAATTAATGAACAACTATACAAACGTAAAAGACCTCGGCAATTTGCAGGAGGCAATTCAGGAAGCGCTGGAAATAAAGAAAAATCGCTTCGCTTACAAACACATTGGTGAAAATAAAACGCTGTTGATGGTGTTTTTCAACTCGAGCTTACGTACGCGCCTGAGTACGCAAAAAGCAGGAATGAGCCTGGGAATGAACACCATGGTGCTCGATGTGAATGCCGGTGCGTGGAAACTCGAAACCGAACGTGGCGTAATTATGGATGGCGATAAACCGGAGCATATTTTGGAAGCAATTCCCGTTATGGCAAGTTACTGCGATATAATTGGCGTTCGTGCTTTTGCCCAATTCGAAAGCAAAGAATTTGATTATCAGGAAACGATTATCAATCAGTTTATTAAATATTCAGGCAAACCGGTTTTCAGCATGGAAGGAGCAACTTCGCATCCCTTACAAGCTTTTGCCGATTTAATAACCATCGAGGAGTTTAAAGATAAACCACGTCCGAAAGTTGTTTTGACATGGGCGCCTCACCCCAAAGCATTGCCACAGGCAGTTCCAAACTCGTTTGCCGATTTTATGAACGAAGCAGATGTGGATTTTGTAATTACACATCCCGAAGGATATGAATTAGCGCCTGAGTTTGTTCGTGGAGCACGTGTGGAGTACGACCAAATGAAAGCATTCGAAGGAGCCGATTTTGTGTATGCTAAAAACTGGGCTGCTTATCAGGATCCGAATTACGGAAAAATTCTGAGCAAAGATATGAACTGGACAGTGAGTGCCCGCCAAATGGCTGTAACCAACGATGCACGTTTTATGCATTGCTTGCCGGTGCGTCGCAATATGATTGTAACCGACGAAGTGATTGAAGGTCCGCGCTCCATTGTAATTCCCGAAGCTGCCAACCGCGAAATTTCGGCACAGGTAGTGATTAAAAGATTATTAGAAAACTCAAAATGAATATAGAACAAGTTATTGCGTCGATACGCAACGTGCCCGATTTTCCGAAACCGGGAATTTTATTTAAAGATATAACCACTGCGATGAAGGATGCCGAAGTGCTTCATTACATCGCCGATGAGTTATATTATTATTACAAAGACAAAGGCATAACCAAAGTTGTAGGTGTTGAGAGTCGTGGTTTTGTGTTAGGAAGTATTCTGGCCTACAAACTTGGAGCTGGTTTTGTGCTGTTGCGCAAGCCCGGAAAATTACCTGCCGAAACTTTCAAGGTGGATTACGAATTGGAATATGGTACAGATGCGCTCGAAATTCACAAAGATGCTATCGACGAAAACGATGTGGTATTACTTCACGATGACTTGCTCGCAACGGGCGGAAGTGCAAGTGCTGCTTTAAAATTGCTGACTGAATTTGCTCATAGCGATGTTTACGTCAGCTTCCTTATTGAATTAGAATTTCTGAATGGTCGGGAGCGTTTGAAAGGAGCTAAAGATATTCATGCATTGATAAAGTTTTGAGAAAATGAACAAACTTACGCTCGTAAAAGTCGGTGGTAAAATTGTGGAAGAGCCCGAAAGCCTGAAACAATTACTTTTTGATTTTTCAAAAATTGAAGGAAATAAAGTGCTGGTGCATGGTGGCGGACGCTCAGCTACGGCTGTAGCAGCCAAGCTTGGCATTGAAAGCACCATGGTGAATGGTCGGCGAGTGACCGATGAGGAGACACTTAAAGTTGTAACGATGGTCTATGGCGGATTGGTAAACAAACAAATTGTAGCTGGTTTGCAGGCAATTGGTGTTAATGCGCTTGGGCTTACCGGTGCCGACCTCAATTATATGCGTTCCGAAAAACGCCCGGTAAAGGATGTGGATTATGGCTATGTAGGTGACGTGAAAGAAGTGAATGCCGCTATTTTAGCCGATCTGATAGCAAAAGGAGTAGTGCCGGTACTAGCACCTCTTACACATGACAAAAAAGGTAATATGCTCAACACAAATGCTGATACTATTGCCGGAGAAGCAGCAAAATCATTAGCTGCTTTTTTTGATGTTACATTGATGTATAGTTTCGAGAAAAAGGGTGTGTTGATGTCCGAAACCGACGACGAAAGCGTGATAAAAGAAATAACTCCGGCCATGTTCGAAAAATATGTGGCTGAGGGAATAATCAGTGGCGGAATGATACCCAAACTTGAAAATGCTTTCGATGCCATTAATGCCGGTGTAAAACAAGTGATTATCACACGTGCTGACCTTATTCATACGGACGGAGGAACGAAAATTACAAAATAGTCAAAAGTCCAGTGTCAAAAGTCAAAGGACGATGTAATAACTAATAATAACGCGATGCAAATAACGTACGAAGTACGAATAACTATCAATAACAACAAATAACGGCATAGCCGAATAACATAAAAATTTATGCAAGTAGTAAATTTATCGGAAAATAATTCCATCCTTAATCATTACATCAAAGAAATCCGCTCAGTCGAGATACAGAAAGATCCCATGCGTTTCCGACGGAATATTGAACGAATCGGAGAGATAATGGCTTACGAAATCAGTAAAAAAATGCATTATGTATCTGAGAATGTGCAAACTCCATTGGGCGTTGCGCCAACCAATATAATCGACGAAAAAATAGTGCTTTCCACTATTTTGCGCGCTGGATTACCTTTTCATCAGGGCTTTTTAAGTTATTTTGATTATGCCGAAAATGCTTTTGTGTCGGCCTATCGCAAATACAAGGATGCTTTGAAATTTGACATACATATCGAATACATAGCTTCGCCGGATATTACCGGAAAGACACTGATAATTACCGACCCTATGCTCGCTACAGGTGGTTCTATGGAGTTGGCTTACGGTGCATTGCTCACCAAAGGAACTCCGGCAAATGTGCATATCGCCACTGTAATTGCAAGTAAACAGGCTGTAAAGTATATCAAAAAGACATTTGCAGGTATGGGAATTACGCTCTGGGCTGCGGCTATCGACCCTGAACTGAACGAGCATTCGTATATTATTCCCGGAATTGGTGATGCCGGCGATTTGGCTTACGGAGTAAAACTTTGATTCTCGGTTTTATTTCAGTACCTTTGTAGCGAATTCTGTTCCGTGCGTTTGAATTTTTTTTACGGTTTTAGAGGACAGGATTCGCTAATTATTTTATGACATTTGATCAATTAGATCTTATAGAGCCGATCTTAAATGCTCTAAAACATGAAGGTTATAACCAACCAACTCCTATTCAGGAAATTTCTATCCCTATTGTACTTCGAGGTGCTGATTTGTTAGGATGTGCGCAAACAGGCACCGGTAAAACGGCAGCATTTGCCATTCCTATTCTGCAATTGTTGCACGAAAACAAAGGAAGCGACCGCTCGCCACGCAAAGTTAAAACGCTGATTGTAACGCCTACGCGTGAATTGGCCATACAGATTGGTGAAAGTTTTGCTGCTTATGGCCGGTTTATGAACCTGCGACACGCAGTTGTTTTTGGAGGTGTACCTCAAAGTCAGCAAGTGGGTGAATTACGCAAAGGTGTTGATATCCTGATTGCTACGCCGGGTCGTTTGCTCGATTTGCAGAGTCAGGGATATGTTAAGTTGAATGATTTAAGCATTTTTGTACTCGATGAAGCCGACCGCATG
>JAYRXP010000583.1:0-17781 GCA_041917395.1 Paludibacter sp. | reverse complement strand
TCTACTTTGCAATACTTCCATGCTTTTTTGCCTTTGGTAATAATACTTGCCGACGTTATTGGTCGTATCTTGCCATCAATCAATGCGCTATCGTTCAAAATATTGAGATGCAGAAATCCATCTTTTTGAAAACAGTTTTCAGTACGTTTTACGGTATAATATTGCATTTCGCCATTACGAAGATAGCCTTGCTCGTATGCCCAAAGCAAATCAGATGGCAAGCCCCGGCCTGAAAACTCATCATTAAAAACTAATTTTGAAAATGGTTTTCGGGCAAATGTAGTCTGACTAAAAGCCATATAACATACAATTATTAAAAAATAAATCTTTTTCATTCTATTTAAATGGTTAATATACAGTGCTATTTGCAAATAAATTTTCGACTCCAAAACGATGACAATATACAAACTATAATGTGAAATTTAGTTTGTTATGATTATTTTTTCGACAGTTGCCAATCCGTTTATATTATAAGCTCTGACAAGATAAATGCCTTTTTCTAGAGCTGTATTCAATATAATTTGATTGCCTCCGGTATTTGTCGTAATCAACATTTCACCTATCCTCGAATATATTTCAACGCTACTTAAGCCTGGCATAGAAACTGAAATTTCATCCTTAACACAATAAACCTCCAATTGTGCTGTATCATTTCGTACGGGTTTTATCCCGGAGATTACTCTGTTTTTGTCAGAAAGCCAGGTTTTTATGAATAACCCCTGATTTTCGTTCTCCATAAGGTTCCAGTTCTGATCAAAAATACTCGGCATCCAATAATTATCGAACAACCAATTTACCCAACCAATGTGTGGACGTGCATCCAGATAAGTTCGAAATGGAATTCCCCATGTGCTTGTTTTGCCATATGTGATGTTATCAGAATAATCGGGATTTTGATTCCAGCCAAACTCCGTAATCATAATAGGAATTGAGTTAGCCGCATTTCCAAACTTCGAATCGAGAAATGATTTAGTAGGCGTTCCCTGATTTGGGTATATATGAAAAACATACACAATGTTTTCCCCGGATACAGGCGAAGAAACGGCGTAATTACAATAGGTGCTCCATTGTGGACTTCCCATTAGAATTATATTTTTGGGCGCAACAGTGCGAATGCTGTTAACTACGGGCTGAATAAAACTTTTCCATTGATTCCAGTCAGCAGGATTAACAGGTTCGTTATAAATCTCGAAAAGTACATTGGACGAATTTGCATACCGGGGCGCAAAATAATTCCAAAAGTTCATAACTGTTGTTTGGCTTGTACCACCACTACCATAATTTGTAACATTGTGGAAATCGATAATCACATACAGCGCCAGATTAATGGCTTGCTGTACCAAAGGGTTAATAAAATTGTAAGCTATTGCAGGTGTTTGATTAATTCCGCAAACCGGTATACGAACGATGCCCGAATACCAACCTCTTGTTGAGTCGGACAGCCATTCGATATATTCGGACGGACTTTTAGGATTTTCGGGGTTGCGATTGGCATATTCAGGAGCCATGATTGATACGCCACGCAAAGTGACAGGACTTCCCGTAGTGTCTTTAATCATATTGCCTTCAACATGTAGCCAGGGCTTTGTCTGGCTATATGCATTAACAGCAACAAGAAACGATGTCAATATAAAAAGGGTTTTCTTCATTCGCACGATTACATCAATTTTTCAGGATTTTATTTAAAGATACGGTTCCATTTTTATAGGATTTTACAAGGTAAAAACCGTTTGAAAGGCTGGCCACTGAAATTGAATTTCCTAAATCAGAAATTAACAATGTACCCTGAATAGACCAAATTTCCATTTTTTCGACATCTCCCGGAGCAAACAATTTATCTTTTACCGGATTGGGATATAATTTTTCCTCCTGCAAAGGTAAATTTTTAACTCCAGATGCTTTTTTGGTGCCCAAAATCATTACATTATCTATCTCGAAATTAAATGTGCTATTGCCTTTCCCTATTTGCAAACTTACGGTTTGAGCACTTTGCGGAGAGATAACGAAAGATTGCGTTTGCCATACATCCGTAAAAGGTTGGGTAGAAATGCTATTCCAGCTACCATTGCCTATTTTAGCCTTTATTTCGGGAGTTTTAGTTGCGGCCAAAGCACTGTTGAATGCTACACGCTTCGTCTCGTCGACTATCCAGCGTGTATCAAAAACAACTCTCAGGTTATCATAACCATCTAAATTAGCAATATTTGGTATAACAATGTCGGCACTGGTTGGCGAAAGTTGCAAAACATGGCTGGTTGTATTCGGGTATTTTACCAGTTTTATGCTCCCTGTCGATGTTAAATCAACATTACCAACCCAATTCCCTGCTCTCGCAGATGGATTTCCGACGAAAGTTGCGTTTTCATCTTCGGGATATACAATGCAGAATGACTCACGATAAAGGCAAATATCATTCGATGTGGTTTTAGTGAACGATAAATCGTCGAAATAGGCAATATCCTCAATAGCATTGGGCACTTCCCGTCGACGGTAACCAATTTGAACCAATCCTATGGGATAAGCACACAGAAATGAATGTTCAATCTTGAACCACTGTCCTTTTGCAGGAGGTGTCATTTCAAATGTATCGTAGCGACGACGACTTTCGCGGGTATTTCCTAAACCTTTGCATGAGATGCTGACTAACCCGTCAGGCATATTTGAAGGAATAAAAACTTTCAACTCTACCGTGTTGTAAAATCGGCCATCCAGATTTGAATCATCAGTTCTTATTTCAATTTCGCTCCATTGCGCATTGTGAATAAATAAACCGCAAACTTTTGAACCGTTAACCGCATCTTTCAACGGATTTGCTGCAGGTTCCATTAAATCGGCCCAGGTCGATGTCATTGGGTAGACTTCGTCGTAGTCAAAAAGTTGTATTTTTTCCTGCGAATATCCTACTGACAAAAAACACAGTAGCAGAGCGAATATAATTATTTTTTTAGGCATGATTTCTAAATTAATTTTTTGGAGTCAATAAACCGCAGAGTTTATTTATTTTTTGTTTAAATTTTATTCAATTATTTCTGATTTAAATCAATATTTTATTTGAGCTAAGTTTATCTTTATTATTGAATAACAGGATAAAAATACCTTTAGCAAAATTGTCAGTTGGTATTTCAGCCAATCCTTTAACGCTTGTAGTATAAACCAGTTGCCCATTAATGTTTATAATGCTCACTGTAAATGATTTATCAGCGATATTCTTCACTGAAATTTTGGTTTTGAATTGAGTAACAATATAATCTTCAGCTGAATAATCGGGAGTTGATAAACCTGTAATACCGCTATATTCGTAAGCTCCGATATCTTTTGTCTGGGAAGTAAGATGCCCCCTGATATCAACTGCAGGAACATAATTAACTCCGAATTTTAATGAGGTGTCGTCCTGGCCGGCATTGATTAATGTGCTTGCAGATGAATTGATTGCCAAATAGGGCACAAAATTATCAGTAGATAATGAAGTTGCTAAACCAATATTCGTAAGAGAATATGCTGTAATGGTATTTACAATGTTATGGTTTGCACTTGCTGCACTTGTAAAACAAGCATCGTCAATACTTCCGTTAATACCACCTTCGGTTCCAACGCTAATGTTGTTTACAGCTACTATTTCAGGTCTTCCGCTGGCAACTGTTAATTCAGACATAACTCCTTGTTTGCCTCCTATAATCACATTATTAGCAAGATAAGCTTTGTTCATGAGTAAACGAAAGGCACATTGAGAGTTTTTGTAAAAAGTATTATTTACCAGAACAACTTCGCAATCGCCATCGCTAACATCAATTGCGGCCTGATACGCTGTAGGCGAACTATTTTCCATAAAAGTACAATTAGTTACTTCGAGCTTTTTAGTATTGCTGTAGCTACCACCTTCGTTGCTTAACGATGAATCATAAATGCTTATTACAAATCCGTAGCCATGTGTTTGAGTGGTACAGTTGTAAAATGTACAGTTCTGAACAGAAAGCGTTCCGGCTGTTTCTAATGCAGGTCCGGCTTGCATAATTGCTGCTCCTCTGGCTCCTCCGCCCAAAATATTATCGCCCTGAAAGTATGAATTCTTAACAATTACAGCTTTAGCCCTGGCACCAATGGCACCACCACACGATCCGGCTTGATTATCGATAAATTTACAGCTATCAACTTCCAGTGTGTTACCCGCAAAAAAAATGGCTCCGCCGGGCAAATAACCTATCTGACGACCATTCAGAAATGTAATCCCTTTGATTTTTAAATCGCAGTTATCCAATGCCTCAATAATTCTATTCCCTTGTCCCAGAAGAGGTAAACCACTTGGGTCTTTTTGTGCAGCTAAATCAGCAGCTTTAAGTGTAACATTATTGCCTACTATTTCAACTTTTTTGTTTTGCCCAAAATTTAATTTTGCTCCCAACTTAATAATTGAATTATTTTCAATGTGTATTATTGTTTTAATATTGTTTTGTACAGAAAAAACAGCAGATTCAATGGTTTTCATAGGAGCTGCCAGAGTGCCGTTGTTTGCATCGTTTCCCCGGGTTGGCGACACATATATGTCTATTGCACTCAAAGTGAAATTTGTGTAAAATGCAATTATTGCAAGTAGTAATTGTTTTTTCATTAGAAACTAGTTTTATGAACTAATTGATAGATATTAAGAGTTATTTTTCCCTCAATAAATGTGAGTTTTTTGTTTTTTTGAAATAACACAGGCAGAGAAATTTTCAGATTAATATGAGAAAACATCCCTGCCCGAAGTTATTTTGATACGGTTTCTCTTAGAATAAAATCTTCTTTGAACTTAATTTATTGCCATCGTTTAGCATCAGGATAAACACTCCCCGGCCAACTGCATTTTTAGAAAACTCTACCGAGTTATTCGTAGGGGTTGAATAAACGACCTTGCCAAGCATATCTACAATACTCATTGAAAACGATTTATCAGTAGTGCTTTTTACTGAAATTGTACTACCTGATTGTGTAATATTATAGTTTTCCGAAATATATTCAGGAGAATAGATAGCATTTGGTCCCGGAGCTATACCACTGTGTTCGTAAGCTCCAATATCCTTAGTTCCATTCGAACCATAATTTCTTACATCAGAACCAGTAATATATTCTGTACCAAAAGCCGATAAAGTGCTGGTAACTCCTGCATTAATTAATGTGCTCGATGACGAAGTAATTGGCAGATAAGGAACAAAATTGTCAGTTGACAATGAAGTTGCCAAACCTAATGCACTTATCGGATAATTTGCAATTGTATTTACAACATTATGGTTAGTTGTAGCAGCGCTGTTAAAGCAGGCATCATCAATTTTACCATTTTTGCCACCTTCAGTTCCGATAATAATATTGTTTAACGCAAGCATTTCAGTTCTTCCTTCAGCTACCGACAATTCGGACAGAATACCTTGTTTGCCGCCAACTATAACATTGTTTGCTAAATGAGCTGACTTATTAAAGTACAAACGAAACGCGCCATCGGTGTTTTTGTAGAACGTGTTGTTTACCAAAACAATGCTACAGTCGCTATCGCTTATATCAACACATGCCTGATAAGGTGTTGGCGAAGTGTTTTCTATAAACGTACAATTTGTAACCTGTACACTGTTCATGTTGCTGTATTTTCCACCATTGCTCCCTTCGGTAGAGTCAAAAACGTTTATCACCATTCCCGAACCTCCAACCTGAGTCATATTCTGGTAAAATGTACAATTTTGTACAACTAAAGTTCCGGGGGTTCCGGTAGCCGGACCACATTGCATGATGGCAGCACCTCTGGCTCCACCACCAAGTATATTATTTCCCTGAAAATACGAGTTTTTAATTATTACACTTTTAGCGCGACAAGCTACTGCACCACCACATGAACCAGCCTGATTATCGATAAACCTGCAGCTGTCAATTTCCAGGGTGTTACCGGCAAAATAAAGTCCACCACCAAGCAGATAACCTACCTGACGACCATTTTGGAAAGTAATACCTTTAATTTTTAAATCACAACCGGTTACTGCCCTCATAATTCTATTTCCCTGACCAAGCAAAGGTAGTCCGCTGGGATCTTTTTGCGCTGCGAGTTCCGCTGCTTTAAGCGTTACGTTTTGTCCTACAATTTCTACTTTCTTGTTTTCGCCAAAGTTTAAAACAGCACCAAGCATGATAACAGAATTCTTTGCAATATGAATAGTGGTTGGCGTGTTAACAGCCACAGCAAATACAGCAGATTCGATTGTTTTCATAGGTGTAGCCTGCGATCCATTGTTTGCATCGTTGCCTGTTGCCGGATTTACATAAATATCGATTGCACTCAGGTTAAGACTTAACATGGTTACAGCAATTCCGAGGAATAATTTTTTTGTCATGATAATAAGTTGATTATTGTTTTAAATTAATTGTTTGATTTTCAAAGCATTATTTTCTTAGCTGTTGCAGTAGTGCCATTATTGATATTTAATATCAAAATGCCTTTAGGCAACTGAGAAGTTGGGATATTCAATAGTTTTGTTGATGAACCTGAATAAACCAATTGTCCGTTTGGCAAATAGATATTCACTATCAGTATATTATCTTTGTTGTTCACGATAGAAACCTGACTGTTTTTCAATTCAACTGAAAAGTCATTGCTCTCTAATTTTCTAATATCAGTAGAAATGGTTACGTATTCGAATGCACCAATATCGTAACTACTTCCTGTATTGGCACTTCCACGTACGACTCCTTTTACGTCGGTAGTCGGAATTGTTATACCTGACACTGCATTTGTTCCATGATTTACTAAAGGGCTCAATTCATTTGTGATCGACAAATAAGGCACCGGAGAATTTGCAGTTTGGAGCGTAGCTGATAATCCTAACGCATCGATATCGTTTTGTGAAGCAGAAGTTATAAGTGTATTATTATCGGTGTTGTTCGACGCAAGTGCTGCGTCATCGTTTTTTGATGATTTTGGATATTTAGCAACAATATAATTGTTTTTGGCCACCAATGCAGGACGACCTTCAGCAACAGAGAATTCACATATAATCCCATGATCCTGAACTGATGTGGCTGAAACTGTAGCCCAACTATCGCCAACAATCACATTGTTAATTAAACGTACGGCTTGTTGCTTTCCTAAAATTCGAATCGAAGCATCTGAATTTCCGTAAAATGTATTATTTACAAAAGTTGCAGTTGTAGCAGTTCCAGCAGGCGCTGTTGAGCCCAAATAATCTAAATGAACAGCCGCATAACCTGCTGTTGTGTTTAAACTTGCACTGTTTTTAAAGAAAGTACAATTGTTGATAGATATTTCGCTCAGATAATTACGAACATTTCCATCGAAAGCTGTAATAATAGCTGTTCCATAAGCAGGATTATTTGTTGCCTTGCCCAGATTATTGCTAAAAGTAGTATTCTCAACAATAAGTTTACCACCTGATGTAGTTCCGGTATGACTTATTGCACCTCCCTGAAAGCTACTGCGGATATAGTTGTCTTTAAACCACGAATTGGTGATTTTTACATAGTTTCCTCTCGAACCTATGGCAGCACCATTGTCGGCAGTGTTGCTTTCGAAAATACAACCGGAAATTGTAAGCGAGTCTCCTCCAAAAAATATTGCTCCACCAAGGCTTGCACCTCCATTCCCAAGTCTGAATGTCAGGTTTTTCAATGTGAGCCTACACCCTGTATTGGCTCTCAGAATACGTGTTTCGGCACCGTTTCCTTCAAGAATTGAATTATTTCCTTCGATAATAATTTTGCTGTTGTCCACAATTGGAATTCTTCCATAACCTGTGGTTCCTCCAGACAATGTAAAGGTTTCATTGCTGGGTAAAACAAGTGTTGTGTATCCGGTTGCATCCAAAGCTCCCAATGCTTGCGGAAAAGTTGTTGGACTCTCGGCAGTCAGTCCGTTACCATTTCCGGATGGTGAGACATAGATTGTTTTGTCGGCAAACACGGTCGATATTCCTGCTGTAATCAGACACGCGAAAAGTAAAAGTTTTTTCATGATACTATTTTTTAAAAAGTTATTTGTTATTTTTTTTTATTGAAAAATACGCACATAATCAATTTGATAATCTTGTGGATTGGCTTTTAGTAATTGAGTATTGGTAGCTCCACCCCAGCCACCCATCGCCAGATTAAGCAACAGGTAAAAAGGTTTGTTGAAAGGCCACGAACTCCACAAATGTTCCAGATTGTTCACTCTGAATTTTTCTATTCCATCCAAATACCAAACCATTGTTTCGGGTGTCCATTGTAAGCCGTAAGTATGAAATTCGGTATAAGCAGTAGGGCAATATCTTTGTGCTGTTTTATGAAGATTGGCGCCATTTTCATTTGTGTATTTGTACGAATGTTGCGAAAAATGCACATAGCGGTAGTCCGAAGCCACATGTTCCATAATGTCGATTTCGCCACTTCGTGGCCATGTACCATAATAATCATCGCGAGGCATCATCCATATTGCCGGCCATGTGCCGATACCCGCCAGATATGGCACTTTTGCGCGAACTTCAACATAGCCGTAAAGCCATGCGGCTTTTCCTTTGGTGATAATACTTGCAGATGACATGGGACGCATTGCACCATCGATTATGCTGGAATCCTGTCGGGCAACAAGATGTAGATATCCACCTTGCTGGTATGAGTTTTCAATTCGTTTCTCAGCATAATACTGCAACTCGCTTGAGCGGACGTAACCTTTTTCGTAACCCCATTTTGTGTCGTCGGGCAACCCGGTGCCGTCAAACTCATCGTTCCAAACCAGTTTTGTATATCCTTTTGGGAATGGGAAAGTTGTTATTACGCCTGTATTGCTTATCGAGAGCCCCCAGGTTGTGTCATCGGTTGCTGTTTTTACGATATTTCCAGCCGAATTGGCCAACTGAACGTAAGGTGTACTGAGTAATTGCTGTTCGCCAATAATTACATAACCACTACCTTTATTAATACTTACTCTAACATAATAAGTGCCTTTGCTCCAGTCAATATTTGCGAAAGTTCCCTGTTCTGCACTTCCCTGACCGATTAATAAATTGGCAACACCTTTTGCATTGGTAGTTACCTGATGAGTTTCAGCGTAAATTTTTATTCCTCCATATTCTTCTACTGTATTGCCGAAAATTTCGAAGCGGAAACTTACATTTTGAGATATGAGAAGTGCTCCTGCATCGTTTTTTACTACAGCCTGATACCTGAAAGTATCAGGTAATTGCCCCTGAACCTGCAAAGCCGAGATAAGAATAAGAATGAGTATGTTTATTTTTTTCATTTTTCGAGATTAGTTTTTGATAACGACAACAGATTTATTAAATTCATCAGTTAGTATCGTTAAAACGTACTGGCCTCTGGCCATAGCTGACATGTCGATTTCCATTTCCATACACGATGATTTTTGTTTTAGGATTCGCCCGGTTAAGTCAGTTAGTTTCCATGTGTAAAAATTGATATTTTCCAAAGTCAACCTGAGTTTGTCGACAACTGGATTCGGATAATAACTGAAACTGTGGTTTATCACTTTATCAATAGCCGAAATTACGCCTGCTGCCTGTTGGTTAAATCCTTGAATTATAGTGATATTATTTGCTGTAGCTGTTTCGTTTATCAGTTCACCTATACTCCACGACACATTGTTTTGTACTGATCCTGCTGTGCCGATTAGTTGCTGCGCATTACCTTTACCTACGGTCAGGAGTAGTAGAGTTAGATATATAAAAATATTTTTCATTAAATGTGACTTAAGTTTGATTATTGAATTTTTGTTGCGCTTACAGCGCCACTGTTGTCTATCGTTACATTCCAGGTAGATCCATCGGGCGACTTAAGGCGTAAACTACTGGCTGCTTGTGCGTATTTTGCATACGGAATGCTTAGTAACTGTTGCGTGCTGAGAGTTGAATATGTTCCGTTAGTGTCAACTTCTACTTGTATAAAATAAATGCCTGTTGTCCAGTCAATTTCACCTATTCCAAGTGAACCTGGTCCGGGTGTACCTGCTCCAATCTGAAGATTTACGGTGCTGTTTGCTGCTACAGTAGTAGCATGTGTTTCGGTAAACACTGCCGTCCCGGTGGCTGTGGCTTTGCGGATGGTGAAGCGGACATTTACAGATTGACCGACTTGTGCATTCTGAATCACTGCCTGATATTGAAATGCATTGGGTGTTTGAGCATATAGTCCGGCAACGAACATAGTGCTTAAAAATAGAAATAAGGAAAATACTTTTCTCATAAGTAGATATTTTATTTGACGTTGAATTTTAATGTTTTATTTAATTGATAATTAATCTGTTTATGCATTTTCTTCTGGAAATGAATTATTCTTGAAATAGTTTGGCGCAATATTTCGAGATTCGCCGGGACCTTCGGGAGGTGTCGATTCTAAAGCCAGCGAAATTTCATTATCTAACTCTATCAATTTAATTTGAGGAGCTATGTATGTGATTTTATTTTCCATGGTTTTTATTTTACAATTACTCTTGATGAATATTTATTATCAATTCTCACCACGTATATTCCGGTTTGCATTTTGATGTTTAACGTGAAATAGCTATTGGACATTATGCCGCTCATAATTTTTTTACCTACAATATTGTAAATTGAATAGTCTGATTTTTCGGGGGCTACAATGGTTATTTGATTGTCGGCATTTATATACGTATAATAATTCAGTTTCGGATTTTCATCTGCACTTGTTGAAACTTCAGGAATTCGGAATAATAAGCTAAATCGATTAGTGGAAGCAGGAGTTACATCGGCACTAAATTCGTAACTTCTGCCTTCGCTTAGTTCTGTTGCCGTATTCTGTAGCTTATCAACTAAAATTATTTTGGTTTCATCACCAATGTTTTTCAATTCTTTGACGTTTAACGAGCAGGTTTTGTGCTCACCAGTTACAAATCCTAAAGGAATTTCAAGATTATTTTTCATCCCTGTCATCCCATTAATAACTAATTTGTCAGTTCCTGCTGATGTATAAATTTCGGGAATAGAAGGTGAATTGTTAAACATTTTCGGTGAATCGTAAGTATCATAGGTATCCGAGGCTGCGCTATCGAAATAAATCAGGGTTTCATCAGTGGCAGTTCCGTTACTTACTTCCAAGCGTATTCGTTGACGATCAGCATTTTTAATTGCGGGCATTTTTAACGAATTTGATGTTTGATGCGAACGTGTTAGTTTATTGTCCAATGTAAGAGTTCCGGCAGCTTTTGCTTTTACCCAAAATGCCTGCATAGGTGGAATTACACCTCCGCTTAGTAATGCGGTTGAAGGTACCGCTTCGCCTGAATGACCATTGTAGGTCAAAAACGACCATGCAGCATTGCCTCCGCTATTTGCTGATCCGGCATTAGTACGAACCCAAATAGTGGGTTCAATAAGTGCCGCGTTTGTTTCGTCATCGACAAAAGCCGCAGTCCAGCTTAAATTAGATGGGTATGGATTACCAATCAGATTAAAGCCAGAACCAGATTTGGTAAGCGCAATATCTACATTCCCATTATTGAGCGTTCCACTAAATTCGATTGTTGAAGCGGCTGCATCGGGCATAACAATATAACCTTTGCCGACCACAAAATTATTTCCCGCTACAAATGGTTGTGATGTCCAGCTTGATCCAACCTCATCACGTTGGTAATAGGTATAGCCAGAAGATGCAATAGCACTGGTTACCGGCGAAGAAATATACCAGTTGCGGGCATTTGGTAGATATTGTTGTACAGAAGCGTTTGTGTTTGTTAGCGTTCCATTATTAATGAAAGTTCCGGTGCCGTTTACATCACTCTGAATGGTAAATGTTCCCGCAGTTAATGATTTACCCGCAGCAAGCGTTAATCTTCCGGTTGGCTGAATGGTTACGCCCAAAAGTGAAGCATCCTGATTTACAGTTTGTGTGGTTCCATTTGCCACATTTAATGTAGCCTGATAAGCTCCGATGGTATAACCAGCCGTACGTTGAAATCCTGTCACATCGGTCGTTGGAATTGTAATATCTGAAACACTGCTTGTTCCGGTATTAAGCAATGGACTTAATGCATTGGTAACAGTAAGATATGGAACGGTCGAAGATGATAATGTGGAATTTAAATAAACTGCATCTATTACAGATTGGGAGGTGGTTATAATAAATGTATTGCCGTTAGTGCCGGAACTAAGTTCGGTAATGGCACTGCTTAACGGAGCTTTTGTAACGATATAATTATTGTAACCAGTTATTGCCGGTCTTCCGGCTGCAAGCGTTGAACCTGCAATAATACCATGATCATTGTATCCTGTGCCAGATATAGTTGTCCACGAATCACCAACAATTACATTATTTACAAGTTTCACTGTTTGCTTAATACCTTTAATGTTAATACCACAGTTACTATTTCCATAAAAAGTGTTATTTACAAATGTTGCAGTCGTTGAGTTTGTGCCAGTCGGCAGATCATCCAGATTAATTACAGCATATCCATATGTAGTTGTTAATCCCGTCAGGTTTTTATAAAATGTACAATTATTAATGGAGATTGTATTCAAATATCCGCGAGTTGTATTATCCCACGCGGTACTGATAGCACTGCCGTTTGCTGCTAAGCCTGCTCCACCCGTGTTATTTGTAAAGGTTGTATTCTCAACAATTAAAGTGCCTCCCGATGCAGTGCCGGTGTGAGTAATAGCAACGCCGTAACTTCCATTTAGTAGTTTGTTGTTTTTAAACACCGAATTTGATATTTTCACGTAATTACCTCTGCTTGCTAATGCACCACCATTGTCAGAACTATTTCCATCAAATGTACATCCTGAAAGTACAAGGTTAGAACCTGCAAAGTAGATTGCTCCACCAACTGCTCCGGCAAGTTTGCCATTTACAAACTTCAGGTTGTTTATTTCGATATTTGCCGTAGAGCTGGAAATTCTAAAAATTCGTTTGCCGGCATTTGTTCCATCGAGTGTTGAATTGTTTCCCTGAAAAATAAATTTATTGGAAGTGGCAGGGAAATCAAAACGGGATGCGTTAGCAGTCCCATCGGCATCAACTAAAGTAAACATAGTATTTGACGGGAAAATAATGGTGGTTACTGCACCCGCTGTTGCATCGTACTTTGTTCTGATTGCATCACCCAATTTACAGGCATTTGCGGCACTCGTTCCATCGCCGTTTCCCTGTACGCTGGTATTTACATAAATAGTTTTATCGGCATGAACAGTAAAGTAGCCAATTAAAAGTAAGCCTGCGATAGTAATGATTTTTTTCATATTTTTCCAATTTATGGATTTGAAATAACTAAAGGAGTGAGTGTCCGAAATGATTCAAAACTCACGATACAAAACTATTTAAATAAAAACAAGAGTTGTTGCAGTGAAATTCCGGTTATTTTAAAAAATGTGGTAAGGCTTGTAAAAATGGAGCAGATGCTTATAGAATTATCGCATCGGTGTGAATGCGCGTATTTTAGCGTCTAATTGTAATGTTTTTTGTAATTTGTATAAAACAAAAACACTGCTGCCAAACGGGTGTTGACAACAGTGTTTGTTTATTTAAAAATAGTTGGTTTTATTCCGGATCTTCATCGGTTACGACGTGCCTGTTGATTTCGATGTAGCGGCTTGGCGACATGCCGTAAAACTCCTTAAAACTATTGGAAAAGTGCGAAAGCGAAGCAAATCCACAAGCGTAAGTTACTTCGGATATAGACAGGTTTTTGCTTGTAAGCAGGTTGGCTGCATATCGCAGGCGTGTGGCTTTCATGTAGTCACTCGGATTCTGATTGGTGATTTGTTTTAGCTTTCGTTGCAGTTGCGATCGGCTTATTCCAATTTGCTGACTGATAACTTCAATCGACAAATCGGGGTTGTCCATTTGTTCCTTCAATATGTTTTCGAACTTTTCTATGAGTTTTTCGTCAACCGATTTTATCTTGATTTCGTCCTGAGGAATCACAAACTTACCTTCGTATTTGTTTTTAATAGTCTGTCGGAGTTCAATCAGTTTACTGATGCGTGTTTTTAAGTGGTCAATATTAAACGGTTTAGGAATATACGAATCGGCACCAACTTCGAGCCCCTCCACGCGTTGCTCGATAGAAGTTTTGGCTGTGAGAATAATTACCGGGATATGGCAGGTTTTTTCGTTGGATTTTACCTTTTTGCAAAGTTCAATACCATCGATACCGGACATCATAACATCGGTAATAATACAACTTGGCAACTCTTTTATAGCAAGTTCCAATCCCTGACTTCCATTATCGGCCTGAATAACGAGATATTCGTGTCTTAAAATTTCGAATATGTAATTTCGAATATCTTTATCATCTTCTACTATTAGCAGTTTGTGTTTTGTGCTATTGGTGGAATATATATTATTTATTGCATCATCTGCGCTTTCGTCGGCAAACGATGGTTGCACAATAGTTGCAAGGTTTATTTCCGGCTGTTTGTCCGACATTTCAGAAGGTTGCAAATAATCTTTATTCAACGGAATGAGAATAACAAATGCTGCTCCATGCACGTTGCTGTCGTCAACAAAGATTTTTCCTTTGTGAATTTCCACCAAACTGCGCGATAAATGCAATCCGATGCCAGTGCCCAGTCTATTCCGGTTACTTTCGTCCTGAATTTGATAAAAACGATTGAAAATCACATCCCGTTGGTCTTTTGGGATTCCGGGGCCACTGTCAACTATTCTGATACGCAGATAATCATTTTCTATGTCTGCTTTCAGTGTAATTTTGCCTGCTTTCGGGGTGTATTTAAATGCATTGGAAAGCACATTGAAAATGACTTTGTCCAGTTTTTCCTGATCAATCCAAACGGCGGGCAGGTTTTCGGCAAATTCAACCGAAAATTCAATGTCCCGTTCGGTAGTAATGTGGTCGAAAGACGACACAATTTCCCTGATAAAGGCGTAAATGTTGGTTTCAGTAGCTTGTAGCTTTACCTGCCCGCGGTCGAGTTTACGCATTTCCATAATTTGATTTACCAACCTCAAAATTCGCTGACCATTTTGGTTTATAAGCTTGTAGGTGTTTCTCAAAGCCCCATCGGGTGTTTCTTTAATTAACCTTTCTATCGGAGTCAGAATAAGCGTCAGAGGTGTACGTATTTCGTGCGAAATATCGGTGAAAAATTGCAGTTTCGACTGCATAATTTGCTTTTCGTTTTCTTTTTGCAGATTTTCCTGCTGCTGATTTATACGTTGTAAAGCTATTTTATAAGCCCAGTAAGCTATGGCAACAAAGAGTAAGAAATAAATTATTTTAGCCCACCACGTCAGCCAAAAGGGAGGTAAAATAATTATGGTAATGCTTCGTTCAATCGGTTTTGAGTTTGGGAGAAAAGCTTTTACATGAAACCGGTATTTTCCATGTTTTAAGTTTGTGTAAGTTGCTAATTTGCTGCTCATTGGTAGGGTTTTCCAGTCGTTGTCAAACCCTTCCATTTTTACCTGATAAATCACTTTAGCCGGGTTGTTAAACTCCAACGCCACAAACCCAATTGAAAAGCTTTTTATGTAGTGGGCTATTTCAATTTTTTCGGAAGCATTAATATTTTTCTTTAAAAACGAATTTTCTCCAATTTCTACTTTTTCGTTGTAAACAAATAAATTGGTAAACACCAGATTTTTTAACTGTTCCGATGCTTCCAGTTTAAACGGAAAGAACGAACTGACTCCTTCGGTGCCACCAAAAAATATCTCGCCCGCGGCCGATTGAAATGAGGCACCTCTTCTGTATTCGTCGTTAAGTAACCCATCAGACAGGTAGTAATTTACAATTTTTTTGTTTGTGATATTAAAATGAGAAAGTCCGATACTGGTGCTAACCCAAAGGTTGTTTTGTTTGTCAATCTCTATTCCGGCTATCGATGCATTAGCCAAACCATCGGCCTCGGTGTAAAGCACAACTGATTTTTTTAACAAATCGATATAGTGTAAACCCTGTTTTGTTCCAACCCATAGATTGCCTTTCTGATCCTGTACTATGGAGGTTATATTATTGCTGTTGAGTTTCCACTTGAGATTCCGATTATCGACAAATGTTTTTGTTTGCGTATCGTAGCAGCATAATCCGGCGCTACTTGTCCCAATCCAAATTTTATTGTTTCGACCTAATAATAAAGTCTGCACTGAGTTACTTGCAATCTGATTGCTGGTTTTAAGAATGTCATAAGAGAAATTTTGCAGCAGTTTTGTGTCGTGATTATAAATGCACAATCCGTTTTCGTTTGTACCAATCCAAAGATTACCATCAATATCTCCTTTGATGATATTTATATCCTTCACTTCGCGATTACCAACTATCAGTGGAACTTTGCGAAAAGAGTCGGAGCCCGGTTCGTACAAAAATAAACCATTCAGATAAGTTCCGGCCCAGATTCGGTTTTTATTGTCGTTGTAAATCGAAAGAACCACGTTGGCTTTAAGTTTGCCATCATCAATATAGTGTTTCTCAACTCTTCGTTGACTGTTAAGCCGATAAATGCCATCTCCATCAGTACCAATCCATACTTTTCCGCTTTTATCCTCCATAACACTCAG
Organism: Paludibacter sp.; assembly: GCA_041917395.1. Classification (GTDB taxonomy): domain Bacteria; phylum Bacteroidota; class Bacteroidia; order Bacteroidales; family Paludibacteraceae; genus Paludibacter. Next base: position 1,281 of record JAYRXP010000583.1, on the reverse strand, counting down.
CACACACTCTGTACCAATGCTTCTGTCGGCATAAAAAGGATTAAATCCTATGTTGCGAAAGACTTTTTTCTTTTGCGGAATCATCATAATTCCTTCCTGATACAAGGCAATCCACAAATTACCCTGATTATCCTCAAGGATACAATGTACTTTTCCTTTTCGTAAATCTACGGTATTCAGTTCTGTTTCGTAATTGCTTATGGTTTTAGTTGTAAAATCGTAGCTTTTCAGCCCGTAACCATCAGTACCAATCCATATATTATTCTTATTTCCCCGCTTCATGGTGAATACAATATCGCCAGAAGGAATATAGTTTCGCACAAATGTTTGATTGGTGTAGCTGAATAAATTTATACCTCCGTCGATAGTTCCTACCAAAATATTTCCATCCACATTTTCGAGAAACGAAAATACTTTATTGCTTGATAAAGAGTTCGGGTTTTTAGGGTCGTGGGCATAGTTTACCATGGTGTGATTGTCCACGTTCAGAATGCTTATGCCATTTTCCTGGGAACCAATCCATATATTGCCAAAACGGTCTTCGAAGAGTGTGTTTATTTTGTTGCTGCAAATATTACTGTTTGTTTGTAGGTAATAAATGGGTTGAAGATTTCCGGTACGCAGGCAGATAGCTCCTGAACGACTTGTGGACACCCAAATATTCCCCTTACTGTCTTCGATAATACAACTGAAATAACTGAAATCGGTAATGTGTGGATAGGAAAAGCGAATAGTCGAAAATTGTTCGGTATCGCGGTGTAAAAGCTGAAGCCCAGAGGTAGTTCCTACCCAAAAATTTCCGCTGCGGTCTTCGTGTACAGTAAGTACCGAATTGTCGATTAACGATGTTGTGTCGTTTTGTCTGTGTGTGTACGATTTAAAATCAGCACCGTCAAATGAATAAAGACCATTGTCGGTACAAACCCATATAAATCCCTGTTTATCCTGATATATATTATTGACATGGCTATTGGAGAGCCTGTCTTTTGCGCCGAAAAATTTATCTGTATTTGCCTTGCTGCTTATTGGAAGTAGCAATATTAAAAGGACAGTTGTATAAATAAAACGTTTTAAGGGCAAAGAAGTGATTTTTTCAGCGTTATCGAACATGTGCTATACCAGTTATTGAAGATGGATGTTACAGAATTGCGACTGCGATAATTTTGATACAAAAATAACACTTTTCGGGCAGAAATAGTTCTTTTTTGCTTGTGGCTACAATCATATAAGTCTTTGCGACATTTTTACAACCCAATGCGCCAGTACGAAAATAGTATTGTT
>JAYRXP010000582.1:0-2682 GCA_041917395.1 Paludibacter sp. | reverse complement strand
TTAAAATTTGAAAACTTCGCGCAAAGATAAATGATTTTTTTTTGTTTGGCAAAATCGGTGAAATGACAAAGTGTAATTCTGATTTTGTATTTTGATTGTTTTTGCTTACAAAATGTTCTGAAAATGCTGTTTTAAAATGCTTTTGTCTGTGAAATTTGGGGTGATGCTAAAAGTTGGTAAGGGCAAATTACTGAAGAATTTTAAGTTTTTCACCCGAATTTAACATATTGCTTCGTTTTTTGTTCCAGTTTTTCAACTCTTTGACTGTGCAATGATACTTTTCGGCAATTTCCGACAACGTTTCACCACTTTTCACGGTATGAGTTTTTGTCTTTTGTTTTGAAATGGTTCTTGTCGAGTTATTATCATCGGGCACAATCAGCTTTTGCCCGGCCATGATATTGTCAGAACTGAGATTATTCAGTTCTTTCAACGCATCAATAGTCATTTTATATTCTCTCGAAATGCTCTGTAGCGTTTCTCCTCTACCAACTACGTGTGTATTTTGATTCCTGACGCTTACAAAGACTTGTTCCTGTTTCGGAGTTGGTATTTCAACCGTTTTTTCGGCCACTAATTCTGTGCTTTGGATGACGTTTTCGTTTCTGATTTTTAATCGTTGTCCGGAAAAAATACTTTTTGTTTTAAGTCCATTCATTTCCACAATATCGTTAACCGAAATTCCGTATTCTTTCGATATGCTGAAAAGTGTTTCGCCTTTTTTTACAGTGTGAGAGGCCGTTTGACCATTGGAGACATTTTTCGAAGCTACAGTTTCTTTCGTTTTCGTACTGTCTGCCTGCATTTTGTTTTCGGCAAGCGGTTTCACCTTTTCAACAACGGCAATTTCTCTTTCATCGCTTACTTTTAAGCGCTGTTTTAGCGACAGAAAATCCTTTTTCAGATGATTTTTCTTTTTGAGCTGCGCAATTGTTAATCCGTACTTGCCGGCTATTGACGAAAGCGTTTCACCCGATTTTACGGTGTGGTATTTTGCCGGAATTGTCTTTTTTACCGTAATCTGGGTTTGTTTTGGAGCGTAATTTTCATTCGTTTCAGTTGTTTCGTTACTTATTGGCTGAAAATCAGTTTTTGTATTGTCGGCTCTTGCTATCAGCGAGTCGTACCCAAATACTCTGCCGGCCTTTACATACCTCCGGTTGTAATAATCCGATTCGGAATGGGAGATTGAAATTCCCGCGCTCGAAGCCGAATGAATAAAATCGAATGTTCCATTATCGTGTTTAGCAACTACCAATCCAACGTGACCAACTCTGTGCCCCCTGCGATGTCCGTTGAAAAATACTAAGTCGCCCGGCATAATGTCGTTTTTAGCAACAGTTGGCAGCTGTTCTGCCTGATCGCCCGACGAACTGCCCAGCTTTATTCCAAAATTATTGAAAACAAAAGACGTGAAACCGGAGCAATCGAAAGAGTTTGGTCCTTTACCTCCTCCACGATAAGGCGATCCAAGGTATTGTTTGCTGAAATTAATCAAAGAATCGATAAGTGTTGTCTGTGATGCCGGAATACTGGATAGGGCAGGAGCAAGGTTTGAATCGGTTGAGTTCTTATCTGATTGAGAATAAAGGGGATATGCGCTCAACAGGAGTAGAACTAAAAGGACTTTTAAACTAAATGCTTGCATGAAAGTTATTTTTCGAAAATGATAGCTACAGAACAAAGATAGCTTTTTGAGTTCACTTCAAAAAATATGAAATGCCTTTTTAACCCAAATTAAGCTAAAGTAAGAAACCGCAATTCCACTTAAATTTGTGCCTGTTTTGGGCGCTCCGAAAATTTTATACAGTTTTTTATCTTTATTTTAAAAATTATCGCATTAAAAATTATACATTTGCACTACGAAAACTATAAAGAGATTTTAAAATGAGAAAAAGCCATATTAATCTGATTTTGGTGCTTATAGCAATAATGTCGTTCGCTTCGTGCCGGCAAAAAACTATTCGGACTGTCGAGAAATCGGATGTCGAAAGGTGCTATTTAGCTGCCGATACATCAAAAGGTTCGCTTAGCATCGAGCTAAACGTCGAAATTCCTGTTTGTTACGACGATGAAAAAGTGCTCGATTCAATTCGCAACACAATTGTTTCCAACCTGTTTGGTTTGGAGTATGTAAAATACGATAACGATTCGCTTGTAAAACGGTTTACGACTGATTTGAAAACAGAATATAAACTTACAAACGGACCGATATTGAACGAAATGGACGAAAAGTCGCTCTATAGTTTCAATAACGAGCATGTGCTTGATGGATTTTCGCTTTTGAGTGATGAGTTTATTTATTCGTATGGTATAAACCGATATGTATTTATGGGTGGAGCTCACGGACTGAATACCATTAATTATTTGAATTTCAATCTTAAAACAGGTAAACAAATTACCGAACATGATTTGTTTATGAAAAATACGACCAAAAAACTCACTGAGTTGATTAAAAAGCGTATTGTAGAGCAAAGTAAGGAAGATGAAAGTCTCGAGCCAATTAAAAGTCTTGAAAAAACGGACTACTGGACTGATGCAATTAAACCAAACGGCAATTTTTATATTACCGACGAAAGTTTAAATTACGTGTTTAATCCATACGAAATTGGTCCGTATTATCTTGGAATTACCGAAGTGCGTATTCCGTACGATCGACTTAAGAGCTTGCTCAAACCGAAT
>JAYRXP010000581.1:0-1635 GCA_041917395.1 Paludibacter sp. | reverse complement strand
TCCGGGTAAATCCCAATTTTTGGTTACACCTGTTTTCGTGGGTACTACTGTTTTTTTATGTTGTGTTTTATCCGGTAGCCCGGTTTAGTTCCTGGTTTTCGTTGTTTTTGTTGCGGGTTTTTGGCGTGAGATTAGCGATTGGAAACGATAATAATGTTTTTTCGCGCATCGATTTAAATTACCTGTTGCAGGAAAGTATTGATTCAGGAGGCAATGATAATGAGGTTCAGAACGATGTAAAGATATTTCAGAATGCGCTGGATTTTTCGAAAGTGAAGTTGCGCGATTGCTGTGTACCCAGAACGGAAATTGTGGCTTTGGATTATAATACAGATGTTCAGACGCTTAAGCAAACATTTATTGAAACCGGCTTGTCGAAAATAGTGATTTATAAATCGGATATCGACAATATTGTGGGCTATATACATTCTTCCGAGATGTTTCAACATCAAACAGACTGGAAAAAGCACCTGAATCAGATTCCCATAGTGCCCGAAACGATGGCCGCTCAAAAACTGATGAAAACCTTTATGCAGCAAAAGAAAAGCATCGCTGTGGTGGTCGACGAATTTGGAGGAACGGCGGGTATTGTTACGCTTGAGGATATTGTGGAAGAGATTTTTGGTGAAATTGAAGATGAACACGATATAAGAGATTATGTGGCCGAAAAAACAGGGGAGAACGAATATCTGGTTTCGGGGCGGCTGGAGGTGAAGACGGTTAATGAAAAACTTTCGCTCGGAATTCCCGAGTCGGACGATTATGAAACAATGGCCGGATTTATACTTTATCATCATCAGAATTTTCCGAAACTCAACGAACAAATAAGAATTGATGAATTCTTGTGCAAGTGTGTAAAGGTAAATAATAACCGGGTTGAATTAATAAAAGTATCAAAAATCTGAAGATGCGTGGTTAATTGCATTTTCTGAATTGATGTTTTGTTATTTGCTGATATTCAGGCAGCTATAGTTTTTAGTCTGTAAATTGATATAAACTGAGAATTTTGGTTGTTATAATAAATTTTAATTTAGTGCTGTCACAACCGTTTTTTTTTGTATATTCGTGCCCTCAAAGAAAAAGAAATATAATTTTAACAATACATCTTATTAAAAAATGGCTATTTTAGGAAAAATCAGAAGCAGAGGTGTTTTGCTTATGCTTGTAGTAGGTTTTGCATTATTTGCATTTATTATCGGCGATGCATTAACACAGGGATCAACTTACTTTAATAAATCGCGTGAAGTTGTGGCCGAAATTGGTGGCGAAGAAGTGAATATCAAAGATTTCCAGGCTGCTGTCGATCAAATGGTTGAAGTGTACAAGATCGAAACCGGACAATCGGATTTGAGTGAAGAAGTTAATTCACAACTCAGAGCCTCGGTTTGGGAAAGTTTATTGAACGAAAAACTGTTGTATGCCGAAGCTGAAAAACTTGGTTTATCAGTTGGTGTCGACGAACTTTCGGACCGCTTAATCGGAAACAATATTCATCCGCTTATTATGCAACGTCGTACTTTTGCCGGCGAAAATGGTCAGTTCAGTCGTCCTGCCCTGGTACAGTTCCTCAACAGCCTTGAAACTACACCTGAGAATGAAGAAATGCGTAATCAGATTGAACAGGCTAAGAAGTAC
>JAYRXP010000580.1:0-3172 GCA_041917395.1 Paludibacter sp. | reverse complement strand
CGGGCAGCGCTTACAGCTACGCAGGTGCAGTGACGGCCGACACAACAAATGTTGTGATTCAGAGCGTGGATACGGCTAAAACTGTTTCGCAGGTTGAGAATTCGGGCATTGAATACATAAAATACAGCTTTTTCAATTTTGTAAAAAGCACGGGTTTTGCGAATCTCGACATACAGACACTCATAATGATAATTATAGCCTGTATTTTGCTTTATTTAGCCATTGTAAAACAATTCGAACCGCTTTTGCTTTTGCCAATTGCATTTGGTATGTTGCTTACAAATCTTCCGGGTGCAGGTATGTTCAATGCTTCTCTGTTTCAGGGCGGACATGTCGACTGGCAAAAACTTGCTGAAACGGGAGGACTGCTCGATTATCTTTATCTGGGTGTCAAGCTGGGAATTTATCCCTGTTTGATATTTGTAGGAGTAGGAGCGATGATTGATTTTGGGCCGATGTTGGCAAATCCGAAGAGTCTTTTACTCGGGGCTGCAGCACAGTTGGGAATTTTTGCTACTTATCTGGCTGCTATCGGGCTTGGTTTTACTGGTCAGCAGGCTGCTTCAATAGGTATTATTGGTGGTGCTGATGGTCCTACTGCCATTTTCCTTACCACAAAATTAGCTCCCGAACTGTTGGGCTCAATCGCAGTTGCAGCCTATTCGTATATGGCGCTTGTTCCTGTTATTCAGCCACCTATTATGCGATTGCTTACCACTAAAAAGGAGCGTGCTATCCGGATGAAACAGTTGCGTATAGTTTCGAAAAAGGAAAAAATCATATTCCCGATTTTTGCAACAGCATTTATTTCAATGCTTTTACCTCCGGCAGCTCCACTTATCGGCAGTTTGCTGTTGGGTAATTTAATGCGCGAAACGGGAGTGGTGGAAAGACTCAGCAAAACCGTTCAGAATGAGTTAATGAATATTGTTACCATCTTCCTCGGAATAACCGTTGGAGCTACCGCCACTGCAAAATCATTTTTGAATGTTCAAACCATGGAAATTATGATTATTGGTGTGTTGGCATTTTCTTTCGGTACTGCTGGTGGTGTGTTGTTAGCTAAGTTCATGAACCTGTTCGTGAAAGATAAAATCAATCCACTGATTGGCTCTGCAGGTGTTTCGGCTGTTCCGATGGCCGCGCGCGTATCGCAGGTTGTTGGCCAGGAAACCGACCCGGGCAATTTCCTCTTGATGCATGCCATGGGTCCGAATGTAGCCGGAGTTATCGGTTCTGCTGTAGCTGCCGGATTACTCTTAACAATGCTTTCATAGTTTTTGTAATTCGAAAATATGTAAGAGAAAGCCCGTCAGGAATTTTATTTCCGACGGGCTTTTAGTTTCAGTGATTTTCAGAGATTATGCTATGATGAAGTCCAGTTGTTTTTTGTCCAGATTAGCTTTTGCAACTTTTACGGTTATTTCGTCGCCGAGCTGATATCGCTTGTGATAGCGACGCCCGACCAGACAGTAATTTTTATCATCGAATGTGTAGTAATCGTCATCCAGATCGCGTATAGGAATCATTCCTTCGCATTTGTTGGCAACAAGTTCCACGTACACTCCCCATTCAGTTATTCCTGAAATAACACCGTCGAAAACCTGACCGATATAAGCCGACATAAATTCTACCTGTTTGTACTTTATCGAAGCCCGCTCGGCGTTCGAAGCCAATTGCTCCATATCCGAACTGTGTTGACAATATTCTTCGTATTCCTGCTGGTTTACATTTTTACCGCCTGAGTTGTATTTTTCGAGTAAGCGGTGTACCATCATGTCCGGGTAACGGCGAATAGGCGATGTGAAGTGAGTGTAATAATCAAATGCCAGTCCGTAATGTCCAATGTTTTCGGTTGAATATACGGCTTTTGCCATGGATCGGATAGCAAGTGTTTCAATCAGATTTTGTTCCTTTTTGCCCTGAACTTCGTCCAATAAATGATTAATGGAAGACGAAACAGCAGTATTTTTGCCCGATATTTTTAGATTATAACCAAAACGTTTGATGAATTGTGAGAAATTCTGCAATTTGTCAGGATTGGGTAAGTCATGTATGCGGTAGACGAATGTTTTTGCTTTCAGTCCTTTGCCCGGTTTCCCGATATGCATGGCTGCTGTTTTGTTTGCCAAAAGCATAAATTCCTCAATAAGTTTATTCGAGTCTTTTTGCTCTTTGAAAAATACTGAAGTAGGTTTGCCTTTTTCATCGATTTCGAACCGAACTTCGACTCTGTCGAATGCAATTGCACCTGTTGCAAAGCGTTTCTCGCGAAGCATTTTGGCCATTTTGTCCAGTTGTAAAATTTCTTCCGAAAAATCGCCCTTTCCTGTTTCAATTACTTCCTGCGCCTCTTCATACGTAAACCGGCGGTTACTACAAATTACCGTTTTCGCAATTTCATATTTCTGTATTTCAGCATTGTCATTCATCTGAAAAATGACGGAATAAGTCAGTTTTTCTTCATTGGGACGAAGCGAACAGATACCGTTCGACAAATGCTCCGGAAGCATGGGTATGGTTCTGTCGACCAGATAAACCGACGTGGCACGTTGTTGTGCTTCGTGTTCAATAATGCTGCCCGGACGAACATAGTGCGTAACGTCGGCAATGTGAACCCCCACTTCCCATAAACCATTCGGGAGTTTTCGAAGCGACAGAGCATCGTCGAAATCTTTCGCATCGCGCGGGTCGATGGTGAGAGTAACCACATTGCGCACATCAATGCGTTTTGCTATTTCGTCAGGGGTAATTCCCGCACCAATCTTATCAGCCGCCGCCTCAACTTCTGCCGGATATTTATAAGGCAGCCCGAATTCGGCTAAAATGGCGTGCATCTCAACGGTATTGTCACCTTTTTCGCCCAGCACGTCTATTACTTCGCCTACCGGATTTTTCAGGTTTGGTTCCCATTCCAGCAGTTTAACAACTGCTTTTTGGCCGTTCTTTCCTCCGTTTAATTTGTTTTTAGGAATGAAAATATCAGTTGTGAGCACTTTATTGTCCGAAATTAAAAATGCAAAATTATCCGAAACCTGCAAGATACCCACAAAGGTATCTTTTGCTCTTTTGATAATTTCTACTACTTCGCCTTCGGGCGTTTGATTCCTGCGGCGGGCGTACAGGAAAACTTTGACTTTGTCGTTGAGCAACGCATGGTTGGTTTTTCGCT
>JAYRXP010000579.1:0-10750 GCA_041917395.1 Paludibacter sp. | reverse complement strand
CAGGATTGAATTACAGCTATCTGCTCACTTCGTTTAAAGGGAATCAGGTTACGGCCAATCTTAATCTGCATTATATGGGTGTGCCGCTGCGGTTTACCTACAGGCTTAGCCCCGGTGGCTCGAAATGGAATATGTATGCGGGTGTTGGCGCAACCCTCGAAAAAGGACTTTGGTCGGTTTATGTTCAGACACAAAATTATACCAATCAAACCATAAACACTACTGTAAGCGATAAAATTAATGGTGTGCAATGGTCGGTAAATACTGCTCTTGGCGGCGAATATACGCTGACAAAAACGATGGCCGTTTATTTCGAGCCAAAATTATCGTATTATTTTGAAAACAATCAACCTGTAAGTATTCGTAGCGCAAACAAGCTCGTGGTTGGGCTCGAGGGTGGACTACGTTACAAGTTTTAAAAAAAAATAAATGTAAAATGAAAACACTACACAAAATTCCGGTACTTGTTGCGTTGTTTATGTTCGTTTGCTCGTGCGAAAAAGACCCGGTGGCTAAAGTGGAAGATGCCAAACCGCTTGCGCTTAAGGTTGAATTGCAGAAACGTGTAAATCAGGACAACGCGTTTGCTTTCGACCTGTTGAAGCAAACAATTGAAGATTCGAAACAGGCTAATGTCACCGTATCGCCTCTGAGTGTGAGCATTGCGTTGGGCATGACCCGAAACGGTGCTGCCGCAACTACCAAAACAGAGATGGAAACTGCATTGAAAATGAGTGGACTCACCGATGAGCAGATTAATGAATACTACAAAGTGATGCAGACCGGTTTGCCCGGAATTGATCCCACCACCACATTAGCCATTGCAAATTCCATTTGGTACGATAAGGATTTTAGCGTTAAGCCCGGTTTTCTGAATGTAAATAAGGATAATTTTAATGCTTATGTTAAACAAATTGATTTTACACAGACCTGGGCCAAAGACACCATTAACAATTGGTGTGCGGCCAAAACCAATGGATTGATACCCACCATACTCGACGAAATTCCGTACGATGCCGTGATGTATCTGGTCAATGCAGTTTACTTTAAAGGTATCTGGTGTCGTAAATTCGACAAAAAGAATACGACCGAATCCACATTCACAAACGAGCTGGGCAACTATACAAAAGTGAACATGATGCACAAGCAGGACACGTTTGGATATGCTTCCGACGATAAAGCGCAATACGTCGATCTGACTTACGGAAACAAGGCATTCAGTATGACTTTGATAGTCCCCGAATACGGATATACCGTGAGCGAACTGCTTAAAACGCTTACTGTCGAAAAGTGGAATGCCATGATTGCAAATTTGCAGCAACGTGAGATTATTCTTCACCTTCCGCGTTTTAAAAGCGAAAATAAATTTGTGCTCAATAATCCGCTGATAAATATGGGTATGCCGACTGCTTTCACAGCTAATGCCGATTTCAGTAACATTGCAAACACGGGTTTAATGATTTCGAAAGTACTGCACAAAACTTATATTGCGGTTGATGAAGATGGTACAGAAGCAGCTGCAGTAACTGCCGTCGAAATGATTAAAACGTCGATGCCGGTATTGCCCGAAGTGCGGGCAGACAGACCGTTTCTGTTTGCAATCCGCGAAAAAAGCACAGGCGTTATTCTTTTTGTTGGCAAAATGGGTAATGTTGAAAAGATATAATTATTAATTGTATGAAAAAAAGGAAATTTCCAATACTTATTACTATTCTTCTTATCGCATTGAGTTGCCAAACAGATGAAATAGTTTTGGCGGAGAATGATTACATCGTTTTTGGAGATTATTACGGAATGTGTTTCGGAAATGATTGTGTAGATATTTACCGACTGGAATCAAACCGCTTACTCGCAGATACAAAAAAACAATATCCGAGCCGCTTATCGTTTTACGAGGGCAATTATTCAGAATTAGGTAGCGTGAAATTTGAAGCTGTGAAAGATATTGTGAGTTTTTTTCCGAACGAACTTCTAAATGTTAAAGACACTGTTATTGGTCAACCCGATGCCGGCGACTGGGGTGGATTTTATATTGAATATAATTACAATGGCAAACACCGTTTTTGGTTGCTTGATAAAATGAAAAGTAATGTTCCTGAGTCCTTGCACCCCTTTATCGATAAATTAAACGAAAAACTAAGTTATTTAGAAACAAACAAATAATATTTAAAACTATGAGCAAACTAAAATTTTTACTATTCGGACTGTTGGCGATAGTATTAACTGCCTGCGAAAGTAATGTGACCGAAACAATTACCTACAAGATAAATGAGCCGGTATTTATGAGCAAATCTGCTTTCAGGTCATCGGTAAAAGTAACGACTAAAGCCGAAGCCATTAAAACGCTCGGAAAAATATGTTTTTACGAAGGATATTTATACATTTCGGAGCCCGAAAAGAGAATTCACATTATTGACAACCGGAATCCGGCGAATCCGCAGAATATCGGTTTTATAGAGCTGCTCGGTAATGCCGATCTGGCTATCCGCAACAATCTGCTTTATGCCGATTCTTATGTGGATTTGGTTTGGTTCGATGTAGCAAATCCGGCTTCGCCACAACTGAAAGGCCGTTTGGAAGATATTTTCCCTACTGCGCTTCCTATGATGCTCAATCAGTATGGTTTTGATTATGCCAAAACCTACAATGATGCCGACAGCGGCATTGTAGTGGGATGGCGTGTGGTGGAACGAACCGAAGATATGAAAAACTACCGTGGCTCCTGGTGGGGTTGGGGAGGAGGATTTGTCGACGACCGGATTTATATGATGGAAGCCATGACCTCAAATCTAGGTACCTCCATTAATGGTATGAATGGTTCCATGTCGCGCTTTACGCTGTACGACAATAAACTATATGCCGTGTTGAATAACTACATGTCGATATTTGACCTTTCGGGCGAAAAGCCGGTGAAAAAGGCTGAAAGTATTTATATTGGCCGGAATGTTGAAACTATTTTCAGTTACAAGGATAATATGTTTATGGGTACGCCAACCGGTATGTTGATTTATTCGGTGAAAGATCCGCTCAATCCCGAATATCAGTCGAGCATTACACATGCCTATGGCTGTGATCCTGTGGTTGTCGACAATGATTTGGCTTATGTGACTGTTCGCTCGGGAAATAATTGCGGACAAAATACGAACGAATTGTTTATTGTCAATGTTAAGGACGTGAAAACTCCGAAACAGGTGGTTTCGTTTACAATGAACAGCCCGAAAGGACTGGGAATTGACGCCGGAAAACTGTTTTTGTGCGACGATGGTTTAAAGATTTTCCGAATTACCGATAAGCCTGAAAATCTGGTTGCCAATCAGCTGCAGCATATTAAGGGTATGGATGGTTTTGATCTTATTCCTTTCAATAACACATTGATGATGATTGCTGAGGATGGATTGTATCAGTACGATTACACTAATACTTCCGATATCAGGCTGCTGAGTAAACTCAGTTTTGAAAAATAATTTTATTGCAAAGCAGAAACCGGAAATCATAAAAATACGCGAAAGGTGCTCTTTCGCGTATTTTTATTTTTCTTCCGGCAGTTTTATACAAAAAGTGGAACCCTCGTTTTCGGTTGTGGTGAATGATATTTCGCCTCCGGCCATTTCTACGATGTTTTTTGTAATAGCCAGCCCGAGTCCCATGCCTGTTGATTTGGTTGTAAAGTTGGGAATGAAAACTTTATCGTGTAGTTCGGCCGGAATTCCGGTTCCATTGTCGGTAACCGAAATGACCACCTGATTGTTTTGCACACTTATCTCAACGCTTATTCCACCTTTGCGGTCGGCAGGTATTGCCTGGATGGCATTTTTGAGCAGGTTGTTAAACACCTGAAGCATTTGTTCGGGGTCGGCCAGTATAAATATATTTTCGGTTAGCCCGGTATAATGAATATCCGTGTTTTCGTTGTTTGCGGCAAACAGACGTGTTGTTGAACTGAGTTTTGCTGCCACATCCATTCGTTCGAAACGAGCCTCGGGCATGCGCGCAAAATTGGAGAACGTACCTGCAATACGCGATAAATTATCAATTTGTTCTACCAGTGTTTCGGTCGACTTTTCGAAATAAGCGTCAAACCGTTCATCGTTCATTCGTTTGGTACGTTGCAGTTGTTGCAGCGTAAGCTTCATTGGTGTCAGCGGATTGTTTATTTCGTGCGCAATTTGCCGTGCCATAGTTCGCCAGGCCGATTCGCGTTCGGTTTGAGCCAGAAGCCGGGCACTTTTTTCCAGTTCATCAATCGTCTTATTGTACTGAATCACTAACTGGCCGATTTCGTCCTTTTCATTGTAGTCGATTTTCTCGTTCCGCTGACCGAAACGCATTTTTTTCAGTTTGTTCTCAATCATTTTGAGCGGAGCCGATAGTTGCTTGCCAATAATAAAACTAAGCAAAACCGATAAAAGAGCAATAATCAGATAGATGTGAACAATCGCAGCCAGAAAGTCTTCAATTTCGTTTCTGATTTCTTCGGTACTCACATAAAGCGGTATGGCAATGTAGCCAATCTGGAGATAATCGCCGTTATAAAAATCGGTATATCCGGTCATGAAGCTTAGTTCACCGATATATTCTTCCTGATTCAGATTTGGATTTTTTCCGAAAAATGGTTCCGGAGCTATTTGCCGGCCTACCAGTTTTTTGTTGTATATCAGAGGTTGCGAACTGCCGGCCAGCCGTCCGTAGTTGTCGTACACATTGATGTCCGTTTGGTACATGTACGAAAGTTCCTGCAGGTCGAAATTCAGCGTTTGCGAGCTTACTGTTCCGATGTCCTGCGTCCAGTAATATTTTTCCTGCAAAGCGTGTTGAATATAACTTTTCTTTTTGTCGATTTCGGTTATTTGTTGTTCTTTGTACTTTGAACTGATAAATGTAACCGATACATAAAAAATACCTATAAAACTGGCTAAGAGCAATAATACGAATGCGAGTTGATATTTCGAACTTAAACTTGCGTGAATGGTGGCGTTTTTTCGCTTACGGTTTACGAGCCACACAAACAAAAAGGTTAGAACCAGAAAGGCCAGAAATGTGTATGCAAAATAGATCAGATAATTCAGGAAATGGTACTGATTCAGCTCGGTAATCACAACACAGTTCTCCTTGTCGGGCTGATAAATGTAAAAAGTTTCGCGGTTGGTGGAATATTTGTAAAACAAATTTTCTCGTTCGGGTAAGAACGAACTCCGGGCCGAAAATTTATAATCGCCCGAACTGTAAATCAGCGAGTCGTTGCGATAGCGCGCAACTGCAATATTCAGCCGTGTTTGTATGTCGGATTCCGACGAAATCAAAAATGTAGGGAAACTATAACTTCTGAAATTCTTTCGCGGAGTGAGGTTTAGAAACAGGAAAAACTCTTCTCCACTCTGTGATACTATCGGAAATTCACCCATGTAAGCGAGATCTGTCAACGTCGACGTCAGTGTGTAGAAATTGGTGTTTCGCACCGGTATTCCAGCACTTTCGAGTAAATTCCGGTTTTGTCCGTACAGAAGCGAGTTTTGTTTCAGCAGCGTAAACTGAATATTGTATTTGTTCCAGAATCCTCTCAGGTAATTTTCGGTGAGGTAGTTTGATAATTCATCGGTCGAATCGGAGTTGTTGATATATTGGCCTAATTGCTGGTCGTTTATTATCTGGTTGTTAAGCTCTTCGAGCATAATTTCGGCAACTTTATCATTTTCGGAGTTGCCATTCAGGTAAATGTTTTCGGCCAGTACATTGTATTTGCTTTCCATTTTCTTTTTACTCAGCATGGCCGAGTTTTCGACAATGAAAATGGTGAAAAACAGCACCCAAATTGTACTCAGCAGATAATAGTTTTTGTAGCGGGGTATAAAATACGGAATGTAAAATCCTGCATAAATAAACAAATAGAAAAGCGTTATGCGGCTCAAATCAATTTTATCCGAAAAAGAAACAACCAATCCTGTCAGAAACAGAATAATGAAATCCAACAGCAACATTTTTCGAAGCCCCAATACTCCCAGACTGTAATTGTGGCTTTTGAAAAACAATAAAGCTAACGATGCACCCCAAAGTAGCATTAAAAAATGCAGCCACACAACTCCGGCGTCCAGCTCATGAAGCGACAGGATATTGATAGGCATGCCTGAATGTAGTACCAGACCTTTGAGAATATAGAAAATAAACACAAAAAGCAGAGCCGATGCCACCTGCAATGTAACAGACTTGAATCGTTTGCGTATGAGACTTATGTTTACCTGTAAAAAGAATACGTAGATGCTGACAAATACGAATCCTGTGAGTATGGTGAGGTGAATAATGGATGCGAGTAAAAAGCTGGATGAGTAGTCGAACGCCGACGAGAGTACTTCGTAGTAAAGTAAATGTGGAAATTTAAAATACAAACTTGCCACGACCGTAATTAATACGGCCGAAACAATTAGCAGAAAGCGGCCTGTTTCAAGGGTTTGGATATTAAAGATTTGTTTGAAACGCGCGAAAATAATCAGGACGCATATCAGACAGATAAACTGGAATATAAAGCCTGCAAAGCCGATTGTCTGATTCAAAACGGGTTGTCCCGGAATTTTAAATGAAAAAAGGTACTGACCGCTATTGTCTGTTACAGCCCATTTGTCCATCTTTTTTCCGTATTCAATATCTATCCGCTCATCGACGTTGAAGTCTTTAGCAAATTTATTTACGAGCTGATTGTTTTCGAACGGATAGTTGTTTTTAATCCGGATAATGCTCACCAGTGTGCCTCTTTTCGTTTTCAGGAAGGTGCTTATGCAGTGTGCATTCGAAGAACAGAAATATTCCCATTTGCCTTCGTACCGTAGTGGCAGATTTGTTATGTCGGTGAAGTTTGTTGACCAGAAAACAAGTTCATTTTCATTGTTTATCAGGTAGTAGCTGATGTCGTTTCCGGTAAAACCGGTTTTGAAAACAGAATCGGCGCCTGCATGCTGAATTTCACTTTTTAAATGTCTGAGGTTTGTTTCTGCGACTACCTGTTTTTCCGAAAGTGTGCTGCGAAAAGCCTCCATGTCCACCGGTTTTTCCACCGAAGCGTGATACAGAACTTCGAACACAATGCCGGCCACAAAACTTAACAGTAGCGTAACAAGAATAATATATTTGGAAACGGAATGCTTCATTCAGTTATCGTAATAATTTTATTAACTTATTGATGATGATACGGTTCGCCGCGCAAAATAGTAAAAGCTCTGTAGAGTTGCTCTACAAAAATCAGCCTGACCATTTGATGCGAGAATGTCATTTTCGAAAGCGAAATCAAACCATTTGCTCTGTTGTAAATGCGCTGCGAAAAACCATACGGGCCACCAACCACAAAAACCATGCGTTTTTGATTCCCGAGTAGTTTTTTGGATATGAATTGCGAAAACTCGACTGAACCAAACTGTTTTCCGTTTTCATCAAGTAAAATAATTTCGTCGGTTGGTTCAATGGCTTTTAACAGCAGATCGGCTTCCTTTTCTTTTTGTTCTGTTTCGCTGAGGCTTCGCGTGTTTTTAAGCTCGGGGATAACTATGTAATCGAAAGAAACATAGTGCTTTAACCTGTCCTGGTAGTCGTTTTGAAGTTCGGTTAAATGCTTATTGATTGTTTTCCCTATTGTTAAAAACACGATTTTCATACTTTAAAAATATACGTTATTGTAGTTTGGTGTGCTATTTGCTGCTAAATAAAAAAGTAAAAATAATTGGTGTAAGTCTGATATTTCTTGTACTTTTGTACTCCGGTTGCATTAAGCGAATGCAAATATGCGACTTTTTAATGAGAAACTGAAGCGATACACCTTATTTTACATCAAAATACAGGATTAAAAAAATAAAATCATGAAGACAATAAAGTTTTTAATTGTCAGTTTGTTTGTTCTCACGGCAATGCCTTTTGTTCAGGCTCAATCAAACGAAATTTCATCTGAGATTATTTCGGCCCTCGACGATGGTGACGCAGGAGCGATAAATAATTTTTTAAGCCCGAATGTTGAACTTGTTATCGGAAATAAAAACGATGTTTTCAGCAAACAACAGGCTTCGGGTATTATCAACGACTTTTTCAGAACGAATAAAGTGAATGGTTTTCAGGTTATTCACAAAGGCAATAAAGATGCTGCCAGTTTCGCCATTGGTACATTAAAAACGTCGGGAGGTAATTTCCGCGTGTATGTGCTTACCCGTAAACAAGGGTCAACTCCGTTAATTCAACAACTCAGAATAGAATCATCAAATGACTGATAATTTTGAACAACTTATCAACCTGTGGTTTGCCGAAGATATTGGCGATGGCGACCACACCACACTTTCGTGTATACCGGCTACGGCCATTGGAAAATCGCAACTTATAGTAAAAGAAAACGGTGTTTTGGCGGGAGTTGAAGTTGCCCGGCAAATTTTTAAGGCATTCGATCCCGAATTGCAAATGACCGTATTTATTACCGATGGTGCCGAAGTCAAAGTTGGTGATATTGCGTTTGTAGTTGAAGGCCGCATACAGTCTCTGTTGCAAACCGAACGACTTATGCTCAACGTAATGCAACGTATGAGTGGTGTGGCTACCCGCACGCGTCAGTATGTGAAAATGCTCGAAGGTACCAAAACACGTGTACTTGATACACGTAAAACAACGCCCGGACTTCGTTTGTTGGAGAAAGAAGCAGTTAAGATAGGTGGTGGCGTTAATCACCGTATCGGACTGTACGATATGATTTTGCTCAAAGATAATCATGTTGATTTTGCAGGAGGAATTGACAAAGCCATACTACGTGCACAAAACTACCTGAAAGAAAAAGGGAAGGATCTGAAAATAGAAATTGAAGTGCGCAGCTTCGACGAACTGGCTCAGGTAATGGCTATTGGAGGTGTCGATCGTATTATGCTCGACAATTTCAGTGTTGAAAATACACGAAAGGCGGTGGAAATTATTGCCGGAAAATACGAAACAGAATCGTCGGGAGGAATTACTTTCGAAACGCTGCGTCAGTATGCCGAATGTGGAGTAGATTATATTTCGGTGGGCGCACTGACACACTCGGTTAAAAGTCTGGACTTGAGCTTTAAAGCATTGTAAGTTATTTGGCTTTGCCGTTATTTATGGTTATTAGCTTCGCGATAATTTCTTATTTTCTTAATCATCATATTTTCACATCACCACATCCGTCGTCTGTTGTCCGTCGTCTTCTGAAAAAAAACATGCTGATAAAGCTCTACGAAAATAATCCCAACGCTGCCGAAATCCGACGAATTGCCGGAGTTCTTCGCGGTGGTGGCGTAATTATTATTCCTACCGATACTGTGTATGCTTTCGCCTGCGATATTTTCAACAACGCAGGAGTAGAGTTTATAGCCAAAATTAAAAACCACGACATGCGTCGGGCAAATCTTTCGTTTATTTGTCACGAACTCAGTGAAGTAAGCGGCTACGCCAAAATGGATGACGATGCTTTTAAGCTTATGAAGCGCAATCTTCCGGGCCCTTTTACGATTATTCTCCCCGGAAGCAGCCGTCTCCCTAAATTATTTAAAAACCGAAAAACAGTAGGAATACGAATTCCCGACAATAATATTGCTCTGGAACTGGTGCGCGAATTGGGTAATCCGCTTATGGTAAGCTCCATTTTTACCGACGAAGATACAACGGAGTATATAACCGACCCGGAACTCATCGAGGAAAAATACGGCCATCAGGTGGAATTGGTTATCGATGGTGGTTTTGGTGGTGTGGAGCACTCAACCATTGTCGACTGTACCGGCGACGAACCCGAAATTATCAGGCAGGGTGCCGGTGAACTTAGCTAATTCGTCATTCGCAGTACCATGTCGTTGAAAGCATTTGTCTGATTTTCAAAATCTTTTATGCTTATGTTGCTTCGGCCGCGCAGGCGCGTAAATACATGAATGTCAGAATTTATCATTTCGATGTCTACATTCTTTCCTTCTGATGTTTTTAAACCCTTGTACAACATTACCGCACTTACAGGATCGGCTGTGGCGTCAATTTTACTTTTGTAAATTTTAAGTTTTGTGCCTTGTGGCAAAACTATGCCTTTTTCCAGATTTTTGCGGGTCAGGTCAATCAGTTTCATAAGTTGTTTCAATGATTCCTGTGGACGATAAACATACCATTTTCCCTGTTCCCCGGTTTCGAGTTCTGTAGTGGTATATCCCAATACAGGTCCGAGCAAACCAACCAGTGTTAATGTTTTGTTTGACGAAACCACAATCGGGTCAATCAGAAAAATTCCCTTTGGTTTGGTACTAAAGTTATCGAAATAGCCGGAACTAACCATTTCCACAATAAGCGGTGCTCCGGTAGATGAACCAGCCAGGTAAATATTCCGAAATCCCTTGTCAGCCAACTTTTGATATTCATTCTTGATTGATTGTTGCCAGTTTTGCCACGTAGCTGCTTTAAAATCCACGTAGTTCGTTCCATGTCCACCCAGTAATACCTGCGAAACAAGGAATGTTTGGTCGGTGTTGGCTTTTTCGCGAAACTCATCCCACTCAAACGTTGTTGCAGAATAGCCATGTGCACAGATAATTACAGGCATATCTTTTTCAGTTTCGGTTGGATTTTTTTTATATTCTGATACCAGGTAGTTTTCAGGATGTGCCAGCGAGGCATCATAAATCTGATTTCCATCGAGCATGGTTGCATTATCAATTTCAGGTGTAGGGTTACATGCTGCAAATGATACGACAGCAAGTGCAATATATAAATAGCTCTTGTTCATAAATTTAGTTTT
>JAYRXP010000578.1:0-3762 GCA_041917395.1 Paludibacter sp. | reverse complement strand
TGCCCTTGCATTTATGAACAACATTCCCTGAAGTACACATACTTTTAAAGCTGAAATGATGTCGGGCACGCTCACCGGTACAATTGGTTATCAAACAATCGTTACTTTCAATAATAAACATATATCCGTTGCCCCCACCACCACGATACTGCGGTTTGGCAAAATAACAATTTTCGACTGTTACATTTTTTGATTCAATGAGTTTAAATGCATTTGACAGCATATGTACATCATAAATGTTCCCGGATGGACGAAACGATTTAACATTGCGCATCCAACAATTCAACGTATTCCGATACGTAATTAAATGCGTTCCATGTATGGCATATTCAGCGGAATCGGGATACATAAATGCCAAATCGTCGTTTGAAACTCCCACTATATTTGGATTTTCGATATTCCCAATTGATAAATCCTCGATAGCCGATTCGGTAACATGGGCTTTAACTTTATAGGCCCGTGCATTATAATTTTTATTGATTTTATATTGGATTGGAATATCTACCGTAATGATGTTATTGATTCTGTCAATGTTTTTTATAATCCGACAGTAACGTTGACCATTGACTTCTGATGTCCAATATCCCGTAAGGTTAAACGATGCAATCATTTCGGGAGTACAATCTGTTGCCAGAATTATTAAATCGCCAATAGCAAATGTTGAAACATCACTAAGTTTAACGGTTGTGGCATCGGAAGGCACATCAGCTGCAATTGCGTAAGTAGAGCTAACAGGAGTGTCCCATGGAGAAGCACCAGAACCGGTTATATAAAGCACTTGTTTCCCTCTGAAATCGGTTGTGGTATTTACAATAAAAGTACTATCCGGGCCTGCTCCACGCAAAATTACATTACTGTACATAATGCGTAAGCCAGAAGTGGCTGTTGATGGCACATTGATTTTGTAAGTACCTTTCGGAAGGTAAACTATTCCGCCACCGGCTTTTCCAACATCATCCAAAGCCTTTTGAATTTTTACAGTAACATCAGTTTGTCCGGTATTATCAGCAGAATAAGGCGATTGTGTGACGTTTACTATATTTGATGTTTTTGCAGGAATTGGTTCCACACCCATCTTATAGCCTGCATAAGAAAAATCGTGTATGTATCTTCCTTCGCTGTCGGCATACCCGGGAGTCCAGTTGGTCGGATATAAACTGCTTCGCCAACTTTGTTGTCCGGAAAGTTGCAATACAGCAAGTACCATGAATTGAATATATATGATTCTTCGCATAAGACTTGTAGTTGATATAAATTAGATTTAATATTTAAGTAATTTGCGGTAACGGAGCATTGCTTCAACATAATAATAATCGGCATACGATAAAGGTGCATCTATTTCGTAACCTTTAGGGTAATTACCCACACTATGTTTGAGAATAAAACCTGCATTTTGACCTGTTTGAGCCGTATATTCAGATGAACTGAGTGCAATTAATTGCTGTTTTGCAAAATTCAGGTATTTCTGTTTCAGTTCCGGAGTATATTCAGCCAACTCAATCAGAGCAGAAGCAATAAGCGCACCGGCAGAAGCGTCGCGGTAACTTGTGGGTTTGTCGTTAAAATCCCATAGCGGAATTTTATCAGCTGGCATTGCCGGGTTGTTGATTATATATTCGGCTACATTTGTTGCCTGTTTCAAAAACTTCGGATCTTTAGTTTCACGATATACCATAGTAAATCCATACAGAGCCCACGCTTGTCCGCGAGCCCACGATGAACTATCATTTAGTCCCTGATGCGTTTGTTTCAAGTGTGGTAATCCTGTTATTGTATCATACGAAACCACATGCCAACAACTGTAATCCGGTCGGAAATGATGAATCATAGTTTTGGTTGCATGGCTTACCGTAGCTTTATACATGGCTGAATCATTCGATTGCTTGGCTGCCCAGAATAACAACTCCAGATTCATCATATTGTCAATAATTACCGGATATTGCCAGTTTTCCTTGTTAAAATCCCAGGAGCGGATAAGTCCTACTTTAGGGTTAAAACGTTTCATAAGCGAACTAGCAGCTGTAAGTAAAATCTGTTTGTATTGAGCATCGTTGGTTAAGCGCAACCCGTTGCCGAAACTACAATAAAGCATAAAGCCAATATCGTGATTATCAGTAGCCCATTTCTGAGATTCGAGTATCTCCGTGTACTGCTTTGCCAGTTTCTGTATTTTTATTGATTTCGAGAATTCGTATAAATACCATAACTCACCGGGATAAAATCCACTTGTCCACCATTCAGCATTTGATGTTGTCAGTTTTCCGTTGCAATCAGCAGAACGAGGAAACAGACCCGGGAGATTTTTTAACTCACCGGACATAAATTCCGCCTGTTTTACAGCTTTTTC
The DNA here is from genome assembly GCA_041917395.1 of Paludibacter sp. Lineage (GTDB taxonomy): Bacteria > Bacteroidota > Bacteroidia > Bacteroidales > Paludibacteraceae > Paludibacter. The sequence goes on along the minus strand of JAYRXP010000578.1, from coordinate 1,415 downwards.
CAACGCAACGTCTATTGTTTTTTTTGTTAACTTATTATTCTCCGCTCCAACCTTCATGCAAGTTGTGTAGAATATAACACAAACAACAATCCGGAAAATATATTTCATTTTAGTCATAATGTAAACCAGATATTAATTTATACTCGTTTGCGAAAGCAAATGATTAATTGTTTTGAAGTTAGTATCGTATTGTTTCCAAACATTTTTCATTCCGTTTCTTACATAACGGCAGGCTCCTTTATAATCGGAGATCACTTCCTGTAAACGGGCTACAATTTGTTCGGATGATGATTGTTCTATTTCAAAAACCCATTTATTCAATCCCAAATCGTAAAACATTTGTCCTTTAATAGTATCCTGTGGTTGACGAAGATAAAAAACAGGTGTTCCTACAGCAATTGCCATAATTACTGTATGGCATTCCATACTAATAATTGAATGGGCATGAGCATAAAACGAAATAGCCTCATCGGGCAACCAATAATCGTGTTTTATCACATAAGGCTTTACATCTTCGGGCAGTTTATTCAGAATCAATTCATCCCATATCTTCACCTGATAATCCATTTCAGGACAAATAACCACTTTTTTCTTGGTTGTGCGCACCCAATGAATGATGGCCTGACATAGTTTATCGTTATCATTGTCCTTCCACTGATCGTTTAGAGCAGTTCGTTTTGCAATTTCATCGGCACTATATTCTTCGGGTTTTGTCCACCAGTAGGGTGATTTTCTGTAACGTGTAACCACACAAAGAAAATCTTTATGCTTTAGTCCGTTTTTTGTCATAAATTCAATAGCTTTTTTCTCATTTCGGATATGTAAAGCAAAAGTAGCATCGGGTCCAAACTCAATGTTTTGGTTTGTTACACCTGCTTTTTTCATATGCCTGATGGATTCCGTGTCGCGTGGAAATATAAATGCAGCCTTATTAAGAATTGACGCTTCGCGTGTATTCGGATTCTCGAAGGTTACACCAAAAAAACCAAACGGTTTCTTTGTTTGCTTCATCCAACTTTCCACATTATCGGCAGCAACCATATATGGACCGGAACCATGAATAAATAAATCCGCATTTTTTATAGCATTTTGAACGATTGAAGATGTATCAGCATCACCATGAATAATTTGTATTTTGGGGAAAGTGGCAGAAAGGAGTTCTTCCACTTTCTGACTACGACTCTTTTTCCATAAAATAATCCTTGCTTCAGGTATCTTCTTTTCCAGCAAATGAAGTAATCCGGGTGTGTGGGCAATATCGCCAATGTTAACGTCCTGCCATCCAGAGACTACTAATATAGTTGACTGATGCTTTACTGCAAAGGCAAAACTACTCAGCAACATTAGAGCAAAAACTGCAATAGCTATTTTTAAAAATCGGAAGCTTTTAGTCATAATCATACTATAAAAAAACT
>JAYRXP010000577.1:0-3317 GCA_041917395.1 Paludibacter sp. | reverse complement strand
CGTACTGAAAAACGATCCGGGATATTATGGGTGGATAATGGGAAGTGACTTCTCATTACACACTAAAAAAGTACTGACAAACATAAAGTTAAGGAATTTAGGTAAATAATCATTTTCTGAAAATTTTTATGCTTAAAAAAATTTCAGGCAGCATCTTTGCCGGCTTATTTTTCTGGATATATGCCATTACGGCGCAAATACCGGCAAACTATTACGAAAAAGCTATCGGAAAGCAGGGAGCTGAGCTTAAAACGGCTTTACACGATATAATTCGTCCACATACGATTCTCGAATATTACACATCAAGTACTTATTTCAGAACTACCGACTGGCATCCTGATGGTTACTTTTGGGACATGTATTCGAGCTATAAACGGCCTTATTGGTCGGGAATGAACCGTGAACACAATTTACCCAAAAGCTGGTGGAGTGCAAATCCCGAAAGCACCGATGCATATTCTGATTTACACAATCTGTATCCTTCTGATGCTGACGCAAACAGCGCAAAATTAAATTATCCGTTGGGAGTGGTCAACTCCAGCCCCACTTACTCAAACGGAGTGGTAAAAGTAGGCACAAACACCTACAGTGGCTATGTTGGGACTGTTTTTGAACCAGCCAACGAATATAAAGGCGACTTTGCCCGCGATTACATGTACGTTGTTACCTGTTACGAAGACTATGCATCATACTGGCGAAGTACAGGACTAAGTTCGATGCTACAGCGAAATACCTACCCGGTTTTAAGTCCGTATGCCATAAAATTGTTATTGGAATGGCACAGGGCCGATCCCGTCAGCCAAAAGGAAATTAACCGAAACAATGCGGTTTACAATTTACAAAATAATCGTAATCCCTTTATCGACCATCCGTTATTAGCCGAGTATATCTGGGGAAAATTCACAGCCGAAATATGGGATGGCACGAACGATGAACCGGAAACAAACACTCCGCTCATTTACAGTTACAGTCCCACAAAACATACTGTTTTTGTAAAGCTAAAAAAACCATCAAAAGCAAGCTACGCCATTTACTCACTTTCGGGCACCCTCAAACAATCGGGGAATATGGATACAAGTTCGGAGATTACACTTAAAGACCAAAACACCAACAATGAATACGAAAAAGGAGTATATATTCTGTCGGTATATGCCGGAGCACGCCGCAAGACGGTTAAGCTGATTATTTATTGATAAAAAAACATTTATCTACCTGAATTTGTTTTAATTAAGTAGTTATTCTAAGTTTCCGGTATTAAAAGAAACAGATTATGAAACAAATCATTCACCCCAGGTTCATTTTTATCTTCGCTGTTCTGACAATTGTGCTCATTCAGCAACTCACGGCACAGGAAAAAAGTAATATTATAGTTCAGAAAGCATCAGTTATTGACAAACAAACCGGTAATCCGCTGTCATTTGCCGGAATTCTGGTAGAGGGCACCAATATTTCAACAGTAACCAATTCCGAAGGAGAATTCATAATCAAAGTACCGTCTGATTTGAAAGATGCGACACTTAATATTCAGTTTATCGGGTTTAAAACAAAGCAAATAAAACTGACAGACATAAAGGATGAAAAAACGAAAATTGAACTGGAACCTGTAAGTGTAGAACTACCCGAAATAAGTGTTATATCAAAGGATGCCGAAAACCTGATTGCAAGTGTGTTCGAAAAAAAAGCTGAAAATTATCCGGTTCAGGAAGAACTTCTCACGGCATTTTACCGCGAAACTATTCGAAAAAATAAGTCCTACGCATCGTTATCCGAAGCCGTGGTCGACATTTACAAGCAACCTTACAACAGCTACAAATCGGATATTGTGAAAATTTACAAAGCCCGAAAAAAAACCGATTATGGCAAAGTGGATACGCTGGTATTTAAACTGATGGGCGGTCCGTTCAACTCGCTTTATCTGGATGTGCTGAAACATCCTGAAATGATTTTCACTGACAGAATGCTCGACAATTACGATTTTACATTTGAACGATCGACGCGTATAGGTAAGCGACTGATTTACATTGTCGATTTCAAGCAAAAGAAACACATCGAAGAACCACTCTATTTCGGGAAATTATACATCGATGCTCAAAACTTAGCTTTAAAAACGGCTGTTTTCAAATTAAATATCCAAAATAAAGATGCAGCCGCTCGTATGTTTATTGTAAAAAAGCCATACAATGCCGATGCATATCCGGTAGAAACAAATTACAGGGTCGATTTTATTGAAAAAGATAAAAGATGGTATTATGGCTACAGCCGGATTGAAATGGCGCTTCGCGTAAACTGGAAAAAGAAACTATTCAACAGCACATTCTATTCCACCATAGAAATGGCTGTAACAAACAGAAATAAAGATAATTACGCAAAAGAATCTTTAAAAGACCGTATCCATCCCAACGTAGTAATAACAGACGAAGCGAGCGGATTTTCAGACCCTGATTTTTGGGGTGAATTCAATGTAATCGAACCCGAAAAACCTATTGAGGCAGCCGTTAAGAAAATACAGAAGCAACTCGAACGAAAATAAAAAGCCTCAAAATCAGTTGATTTTGAGGCTTTCGTACCCAGAGCCGGGATCGAACCGGCATGGAAGTGAATCCACTGGTGTTTGAGACCAGCGCGTCTACCAATTCCGCCATCTGGGCGATTGGGAGCACAAAAGTAAACATTTTTTTGAAACTAACAAAACAGATTTCGAATTAATAATTAATAGTTGATAATCAATAATTGAAAGAAGGCTGTTTATCAGCTGCTTAAAAAAGAAATTAATCTTTTTCGGGTAGTGAAATATTTTTCTTACTTATCACAAAATCGTTGCGCTTACCTGCAAAAATATCGTAACAGTTAAACCAGCATTCTAAGGTACCATTCAATAATTTTATGCGCTGCGACGATTTCAGGCCTATTTTGTCGAGACATTCGATATGCGAACTGATTACCCAACACTTTGAACCCTGAAATTTATGTTTGAACGTCGTTCCCATCGTTGCGTATAATCCAAAAATATCATCAGATGTAATACGCTCTCCATAAGGAGGATTAGTTACCAGCATACAACCGGGTGAAGGTGCTTCTGCATCTTTCACATTTTTTGTTTCGAGTGTGATGTATTTGGTAAGCCCGGCACTTTTCACATTTTGTTCGCTAATGCCTACCGCACGTTTCGAAATGTCGGAACCATAAATTTTAAAATTGAATTCACGTTCGGTTGAGTCATCGTGGTAAATTTCATCAAAAAGTTCCTGATCAAAATCGAGCCATTTTTCGAAGCCAAACGACGAACGGTATAAGCCGGGTGGAATATTCAGGGCTAT
>JAYRXP010000576.1:0-2689 GCA_041917395.1 Paludibacter sp. | reverse complement strand
CTGGTTTAATCTGGGTCTGGTTTATTTTGTATTGCTGGATTTTCCCAACGCGCTTTCGGCTTACGATTTTGTGCTGGCTATTAACGAGAACGACTCGCTGGCCTGTCTGCAAAAAGCACATACCCACTTTCAACTCGAACAATATCAACAGGCTGTGGAAGCATATACCGACTACGGTAAGCTCACCAGCGAAGACTGGCAAACGCATCTTTTTATCGGCGAAAGCTACGAAAAAATGGAGCGATTCGACGATGCTATCACTTTTTATCAGCAATCGTTAGTTGAAAAGCCTGATAATTACGACGCCCTCACCGGTATTGCTATTTGCCTGCTCGAAAAGGAACAGTTCGAAGAAAGTATGGTTTTTACACAACGTGCGCTCGAACTACACGATGAAGCTCCTGATGCATGGGTTTATCTGGCCGAAGCTCTTGTAGGGCTCGACAGGCTCGACGATGCCCTGCTGGCTTATCTTAAGTCGATAACACTCGAAGCTAACCAACCCGATACGCTTATGGCTATTGCCAATATCTGTATGGATAAAGGGGAATGGAAAACAGCCCTGGAGTATTACCTGGCCGCTTACGATCTGGACAATACGCTGGAATTCATAGACCTTTTCATAGCTGTTGCCTTTTATAAAACCGGCAACAAGAGTGCCGCCAAAATTTACCTGAAAAAAGCTATAGCTCAGAATCTGGATGCTGAACGCTTGTTTTTCGAAGTATGCGAAGATGCCGACAAAGCTGATTTAGTGTTCTGATTAATTTCCAAACTCCTGTAAAATCATTTTTAAAATGACAAAAAAACTTGTTTTTATTTTCTCAATTTTTCTGCTTGGTTTTCAACTCAATGCGCAGCAGCCCGCAGAAACTCCTGCAACCGATACACTCAGCCTGATTCAAAAAGTAGAACACTGGTATGACAATAATATGAACTATACCAGCATTACACTGCTTATGGCTGCCGAAAGTTCGATACTTCCGGTACCTTCCGAAATGGTGATACCTCCGGCAGTATATGTGGCTATGAAACCCGAAAGCGAATTGAGTGTTTTTTGGATTATTGTTTTCGGAACGCTGGGTGCACTGATAGGGGCGTCGTTCAACTATGTTATGTCGATGTGGTTGGGACGAATGCTGATTTATAAGTTTGCCGATAGTAAAATAGGAAAATTGCTGATGCTCAGCAGCGAGAAAATAAAGAAAAGCGAGAAGTTTTTCAATGATCATGGCAAAACCTCTACTTTTATCGGGCGTCTTATTCCGGTTGTGCGGCATTTGATTTCGATTCCTGCCGGACTGGCACGAATGAACTACCTGAATTTCTTGCTTTATACCCTTTTAGGTGCCGGATTGTGGAACATTATTCTGGCTGGCCTGGGTTATGTTGCCGGCGAAAACAGAGACTTAATCAATACCTATAGTCATGAATTCTCGTATGCCTTTCTGGCAATAGGTGTTGTGCTCGCTGGTTGGTTGGTAATTAAAAGTGTACGAAAAAAGTAAACGCATGCGACAGTTTGGTTTGATAGGATTTCCGCTCGGACATTCGTTTTCGAAACGATTTTTTACCGAAAAGTTTGAGGCGGAGAAAACAGATGCTTTGTACGATGCTTATCCTATTGATAATATCCTGAAATTTAAAGATCTGATCAGCAGTGTGGAACTGAGTGGTTTAAATGTAACCATTCCATACAAAGAGCAGGTTATCCCTTTTTTGGACGAACTGGATACTGCTGCTGCCGAAATAGGCGCTGTAAATGTTATAAAGTTTATCCGTAAAAACAATTCGCTTATTCTGAAAGGGTATAATTCCGACGCGGTGGGATTCGAAAACTCGCTTCGCCCTTTTCTGAAACCGCATCATACCAAAGCCCTGATTCTCGGAACCGGTGGAGCTTCGAAAGCGATAAAGCATGTGCTCCAAAAACTGGGAATTGAAACGAAATATGTTTCGCGTAATGCGACTGAAGGCTGTTTTACTTATGCAGAACTGAATGAGCAGGTGTTGCGTGACTACACCCTGATTGTAAATGCTTCGCCCGTAGGTACTTTCCCGAATGTGAATGAATGTCCGGATATACCTTACGGGTTTCTGACTGAAAAACATCTGTTGTTCGACGTTGTGTACAATCCGGCAGAGACGTTGTTTCTGAAAAAGGGAAAAGAAATGGGTGCAGTTGGCATTAATGGTGAGCAAATGCTCGTCGGACAAGCTCTCGCAGCCTGGGAGATATGGAATAGTTAGTCGGATAACCGATTTATAATAAAAAGTCCCCGCAGCTAAGTTTTACACTTATTTGCGGGGACTTTTTAAGTTTTATGCTGCGAAACTATTTCACATTAAATGCAATGCGCAATTCATCAATTTCCTTGTCGCCCATAGGTTGAAGTGGTCCGATAGACGAAGCCATAACCAACGAATTTGCCGAGAACTCAGCCACTTCGAGGTAGTCGAATGTATTGATTAGCTTGTTTCCTGTTACGATTACGCAGTCGTTTTCAACAATTACCACACGGTTTTTAGCAAACATTTCAGCAATCACATCGGTATCGTTGTATAAACTTTCGAACGGAATAGAAGGAACATCCTGCAAGAAAATCCAGCTTTCGGGAATCGTACGCACATCAAATTTCTGATGACTTACCGCATGTGCCATTAAGTTGGTTGGCTGCGTGGTGATAAT